>CAMYIN010000183.1 GCA_947258495.1 uncultured Gammaproteobacteria bacterium | reverse complement strand
GTGGACCCGGAGCGGGCCGTCATCCAGGTGGAAAACTACCACATCGCCACCAGCCAACTTGCGCAAACCACGCTGCGATCGGTGCTCGGACAACACGAACTGGACGAAATGTTGTCGGAACGGGATCGTCTCAATGCGGATATCAGGCAGATCCTGGACAAACAGACCGACGCGTGGGGGATCAAGGTGTCCAACGTCGAAATCAAGCACGTGGATCTCGATGAAAGCATGGTGCGCGCGATCGCGAAACAGGCCGAAGCGGAGCGTATGCGGCGAGCCAAGGTGATCAGCGCCGAAGGCGAATTACAGGCTTCCTACAAACTGACCGAAGCCGCGGGGGTGCTGCGGGGCGAGCCGCACGCCATCACGCTGCGCTACCTGCAGACCATGGTGGACATGTCCCACGAACAGAACCAGACCATCTTTTTCCCCTTCCCCATCGAGATGTTGACCGCGATCCAGAAAATCGCGGATGCGAGCAAACCCGGCTAAACGGTGGCGACGATGAGCGGCACGTGCATTTCGGCGTCGCTGACCCCGCCGTGGACGCCAACCTGCACGTATCGGGTCTCGTCCGGCAACCAGTCTTTGATGACGAAGCGGTCTTTCATGATCAACGTGTAGTCCCCGATACGTTCGAGCAGGCGCGGATGGGATTCTCCCGGGCCGAAATAGCCTTTTTCCACCAACTCCTCGCTCGGCCACGACGCCAGGTACTCGCCGAGTTCGTTTTCGACGTATTTTTCGAATGCCTCGCGGAATCGCGGCCGGACATAGCAGTAGGCGACCCTGGGTTCGCCGCATAACGGAAGCGCCAGTGTCTTCTCGAGAAGCGGGTGATCCGCCAATTCGATGTAATGCTCGGGGGACACATCGATCATGCCGTGGTCCGCGGTAACCAGTATCGCAGTGTCCGATCCCGCGGCATTGTCGAGGAACCGTGCGAAGGCCGCATCGATTTCGCCGAAGTGCCGACGCGCCTGGTCGCTCTCGATACCGTACAGATGGCCGGTATGGTCCAAGCCGGGCCAGTAGCAGTAAATGAATTTCGGCGACGGGCCCGCCGCTATCAATTTTTCCACTTCACGGAACATCTGCGCCAGGGAATCGTAGGTGCGTACGCAAGCGCTGCCCTGGTGCGAGGCGTTGAAATCGGAATCCGCAATCTCCCGGGACGAGACCACGTACGAAGGTATTCCCATACGCTCGAAGACGGGCACGTGATTGAACAGCCGCTTGGTGTCGACTCCGCTGTTACGCAGCCCACTTCCACCGAAACGGGGCGAACCACGCAACACGGCCATCACCGCGCCCAATTCCTTGAAAAACATGAACCAGCCGGTAACGGCGTGTTGTCGCGGCGCATCCCCTGTCAGGTAGGTGGTGACCGCCGTCGCCGTCGTTGAAGGAAAGACGGAGGTCAGTTGCAGCGCGAGATGCTGATGTAGAACGCTGCCGCTCCGCCCCACCAGATAATCGTGGCCGAGTCCGTCCAGGACGAGAAGAACTACGTTGCGTCGCTCCCGCAACAAACCGGGATCCAGTCCGTGCAACGCCGGATAATCGGACGAATCCCCCGTCGCCTGCAAAATGGAGCTCATCAGATTAACTATGCTTCCGCCGCTATAATCGGGCAACGCCATGATTACTGATGTACCTGCTACCAAAGGGTCGGCTGCAAAGACGCAGTCCTCGTTGGAGATTGCCGCGGGTGAACGGCGATCAACAACGCCGAGGAAGTCCGCACGCAAACTAGCTGCGACGACAACGCTTGTTTTCACTACCCACATGTAGTACCACTCGGCCTCCATGCCGACAAACGTCACCGCCGAATACAAAAAAGCCGAGATGTCCTTCAGGCAGGCCGAGGAACCGCGTGAACGGCTCTCGTGCCTCAAGGAAATGCTTCGCACTATACCCAAACACAAGGGAACCGAACACCTCCAGGCGGACATCAAGACTAGAATCAAACAACTCACCGAAGAGCTGGCGGCGCCGCGGAAGGGCGGCGGACGCAAGGGGCCCAGCCACACCGTACGTGCCGAAGGAGCGGCGCAGATCGCCCTGGTTGGACCGCCCAATGTCGGCAAGTCGAGTCTTCATGCGCGCCTCACCGGCGCCCATTCGGAAATCGGTCCCTATCCGTACACCACCAAGCTGCCGCTACCGGGGATGCTGCGCTTCGAGGATATATGTTTCCAACTCGTGGACCTGCCGCCGGTTTCGGCCGATTTCATGGAGCCATGGATGGGCAACGCTTTACAAAGCGCCGACGCCGCGTTACTCGTCGTCGACATCAACGATCCCGCGTGTGTCGACCACGTAACCGCAATCCGGCGTCAGCTGGACGAAAAGAGGATCGTACTTTCGGAACACTGGCCGGGGCTCATCGAGGAAGGCGCCTCCGCCTCGGAAGCAGGAGCATCATCGGAGGAAGCGGATAACCTGTTCCAGGTCACCCTGCCGACCGTGCTGATCGCAAACAAATGCGATCTCGGCCCCGACTTCAGCGATGTGCAGGTACTGGAAGAACTGCTCGATGTACGATTTCCGGCTTTGACGACTTCCGTCGCGTCCGGAGCGGGACTGGATCGAATCGGACCGTTGTTGTTCAAGGGCCTTCGGATCGTACGGGTCTACACCAAACTCCCGGGTAAGGATGCGGACCTTGAGCGGCCGTTTACCTTGCGGTCAGGTGGGACGGTCTACGATCTCGCCCGCTTGGTGCACAAAGACGTCGCGGAAAGTTTCCACTTCGCACGCATATGGGGCAGCGGGCAATTCAAGGGGCAGCAGGTGGGTGCAGATCATGTGCTCATCGACCGCGACGTTCTCGAATTGCATTCGAAGTGAAGGTCGGCAACCCGCGTTTACGCCGTACCGGCGTTGATGTCGTTCGGGGAGTGATAATATTCGCTTTCCTTGACCAGTTCGTCGATGTATCGAAGGAGCTCGGAAAGACGCTTTTCCGCAGTGTTTACCGTCTCGCAATCTTCGCACTCGGGATTGCCGCAGGGCTGACGCGCATACAGCCAATATTGCACGGCGCCCGCGAGCAGGCCGTCCGCGATGTCCCATACATCAGCCTCCTGATCAACGTCCGCCAGACGGTTTCCGAGGTTGATGGCCTCACGCGCGGCCGAATCGTAAGCTTCAGAATCGTCGTATTCCTCTTTCATAAGCTGCAACCCTTGGTAACGAGTTCAGCCCGATTTTACCGTAGTCAGGCGATATCGGGAGAACCGGTCGTATTGCCGCCGCGCAGGGATGCGGCGAGCTCGGAGAGGCAACGAAGACGGCGGCGCGCTCACCCATCATACACGCACGCCGTCGTTGAACACCAGATCCCGGGCACGAGCCGGATTGCGTGAGTCGATCTATTCGACGGCTTGAGTAATGGTAAACGCGCCGCGGATGTCGCCCACCTCGTATCCGCGGGCTTTGTCCTCGGGATACAGTTCTCTTATTTTCGCCTCCACCTCGGCGGCAACATTGGCACCGCCGTGACAATTCAGACAAACGGCTTGTGTCGGGATTGCCTTCATCCAACGAAACGCCTTTTCGCCGTTCATTTGCACGATTTCGTGGTGCTCCAGCATCATGGGATCTTCCCCGGCGCCGCGGCGTGCTTCGAAATTCTCCAGCACCGATTTTTCCCAAGCATCCGGCTCGTTCGCCGGATTTCGCGTCTTCAAACTGGTGCGGCCTACGCTCCATGCGGTATCTGCGGAATACCTGTCCGCAATCTCGCCCGCCTTGGTATTGCAAACACCGATGGCATTCAGCGGGCCGCCCTGTTTCATCGCGGCCTGCAGCTCACCTTTCAGTGATTGCATGAATTCCTTCGCCACCGCGCGGCTTTTCTGTACCCGGTCATCGATCGTAAGATCGGTCGCAAAAACCGGATGGATCGCCGAAGTCGAGAGCCACAACATGGACAACAATACGACTGTGCTGCTATTTCTCATCAGTTCTTCCTCCTGTATGGGGATTGGTCATCGGCGTCACTGGAACGCGGTACCCGGCTTGATGCCCGTCGCCTTCAATATCTTCGCCAAAGGGCAGAAGCCGGTGAACGCGGCTTGGAAAAGATTGGCGCCCACAAACACCGTCAACCACAACCAATTGAGGTGCTGAAAATACGACAACGCAACGCTGAACAGCACGGCAACACCGGCAAAGGCGAGGACAACCCGATCTATGGACATATCGGCGAACTCCTATATTAGTAATTTATTAGTTACTAATATACCCTATCCCTGCGCCGTGAACAAGCCTTCAATTCCGTACCTCTATCGCTTGGGCTACTTCGCCCGTTCGGCACGAGCGGACACGAATCCGGACTTCCCCGCTGCCGCGAACCAGCCACGACAAACGCCGTCGGTGGGCATTGCCGCGGCTGCGCTGATAATGGAACCCGGCGGCGTCGAAGAACAAGCCCCGCCCCCAACCATCCAGATGTCCCAGGGATACGCGCGGCCTGGAGCCCTCTTCCAAGGCGCAGCCTCGAGTTTCGCACTCCGCAATCAGCGGCTCGTTCCAATCGAGCTTGCGTGCGGATTCGAGGATGTACGTCGGCAGATAACCGCGGTTTTCGATGTTGGCGTCGATACGCGTCAGACCACGACCGAGCGGTGTGTGCGCCAGTTGCGTGCGGATGTCCGGGGCCAGTGCCGCGACACGGAGCAGCACCGCGCTCTGGCCGGCGCAAATCTGTGCGATTTCTTCCGGCGGCGGATTCCAGATTCCGGAGCGTGGATCCAAGCCGCCGATTTCCGCCTCTCCCAGCTGCGGATGCCGGAAGGGTGTCCACGACCTGAGGGCGCGTCCCCGATTCCGCTCCCGGTCCCATTGCGCGAGCTGGACGAGCTCGCTTCTGGTCAGTTTGCTGTAGTGATCGACAAAACGCGGTTTGGCGGCGACGCCCGCCTGCCGAAACAGATCCCACAGCTCACACACCATGGCGATGCAGCCGCGTTGATGATACGCGTAGTCGATCAGATCTCCATGCAGGGGTTTATCCGCTTCATAGGTAAATTCCTCGTACCCGCTCACCATCGGATAGCCGGCGTAGCGGCGCGCCCAATCGCCGATCTGATCGAAAACCGCCAGGTCCTCGCGCTGCATCTGCGCGTCCGGTTTGTTTCCCAGCGGTCGGATGAAGACGCCGCCGAAGGTGTGCAGATTCAGCCAGGCGAACAAATGCGGCAGTGCCGTAGTCGCGGCCACCACCGCGCGCGATTCCGGTTCGCTCAAGGGGAATTCACCGGCGCCCGCCTGCGCGTGTTCCGGCATCCATGCGTAGGGAAAATTCCGGTTCAGATCGGTCCGATTATCCGAAAGAAAATGGGGGGATGGGATTTCGAATCCGTCGTAATTCTCGATCCTGCCTTCCGGGTAAATCTTATAGAAAGGGCCGACATCCTCGATGTCGCGGGGCAACATCCATCCCGGCACATCGCGGCATTCTACGTATTCGCCGGCCGCATCTCTCTGCCGCATAGACAGCATCGTTCCGTCCTTGTCGACATCCTCGGCAACCCAGCGCGATCGATTCCTGGCACCCGGATCGTCCCGCGTGACCGAGCGAACATAACGGCCACTGGACAAGACCGCCTCCGCGCCGTCGGGGGACATGCGCGGCAGGATATAAAAAAGTGTGCGGCGCAATCGCTCGATGACGTGGTGCGGCAGATCGTGGAGCTTCGGATCGTCGGCAACATGCAAGTGGACGACGTCCTCGGCAATCGCCAGCGCCACATTGGATCCGCACAATTCCGAGGCGTGCATGTTTCCGTCCACCCACACCGCGGGACGCACGCGGTCGGGTTCCCGCCCCAAGGTCAGGAGCCACAATTCCCGCCCTTCACCGGAACGGCCGATGGAGGTCAAGCGCACGATCTCGGGAAATTCCGAGGACCAGGCCTCGAGCTGCGCCGTCAGTTCGTCGTAGTTGAGAAAATCCGAGCGAAAACCGCGGCTCAGTTTTCCCAGCAGCGTCTCCACCTTCACGGCAGCATCCGCATTACGCCGCCGAAACGGCGGGTGCTCGACGAAGTAGGTTCAATACGGACCGGCAACATGGGTCGGTTGCGTCGACTCCGGTGGAGTGCGGCAGCAGACGGCCGCCTTTTCGGACGCGGCGGCGAACCGCCCCGCTATTGCACGCTTCCGAACGACGGGTCGGTGCTGCCGGCGGGGGCCTGTAATCCGGCCACGCGGCAGCCCTGAGCGACCGGACCCCCGGGGAACAATTGGTATAGATACTTGATGCCGCCCTTCTGGTGAAATCTTTCTTCCAGTGCATCGTGCAACTCGCGCACATTCACATCCTGATCGTTTTTTTCGAAATACTCCTGCAGCGCGCGCACCGCGTCCCAGTGATCTTCAATCGGGTCGAGTCCCTCATTACTGGCGATCGCCGCTGCCGCCTCTTTGGTCCAACCCTCAGGGGCATGAGGAAAAAGAGGATCGGAAGCATCGCTACTCTTGGGGTGCAGGATATCGTCCATCGACTCCGCCATCGTGTTCTCCTCCGCATCGGTAACAGATCTAACATTGACAAATCGACAGAGTTCGCAACCGGAACCCTAGCCGAGCGGTTAAGCGCCGGCCCATGAATCGACGATGGACTCTATTATATAACCTAAACCCGGAATCGATGCATTTGCTACGGCATCGATTGCGTGTCAATTCGTACCCGACGGTGTTAGGGTAGAGCATGCTTCGCATCAATCAACGTGGGATCGAGTCCGCTAATGAATGAAACCCGCTCTGACGAAGTCAACATAAGCCAATCCGTCGCCATACTCGTGGACGGCAACAACATCGAACGCAGCATTCACGATGAAACCGGCGATCCCAACACCATGTTGAATTTCGACAAACTGGTTCCCAAGCTTTTGGATAATCGCGGCCTCAATCGGTTGGTGTATTTTCGCGAGGGCAAACAGATTTCCTCCAAGCTCCGGGAACGACTTCACTTCCACTATCACGGCTCGGTACGACCCTGTCACAAGAGCGCCGATATCCCGTTGACGATCAAGGCAATGCAGCTGGCGAGCAAGGTCGATACAATCATCATCATGTCGGGGGATTCAGACTTCATCGAGCTGGTGCGGCATTTGAAGTCCGAGGGCGTTCGCGTGGAAATCGCCGCCGTGCGCAGAACAACGGCCGATCTCCTCATGGAGGACGCCGACCACTTTCACGAGCTCACCGCGGAGTATTGGTTCAGCCTTCCGAGCAAGAAAACGCCGAGACGCATCCCCAAAAAACGCAAATAAGAACACGGCCGCCGCTGCGGCCGCCGCCCGCGTCCGCGGGTCTCTTTTTGCTCAGCATCAAGGTTCGCTCTGACATCGTCGTGCGCGTGGACGACCTTTGTGGTTCAAGGTTTTCGTTCCGCGGCGCTTTGCAGTAGTTCGATACCCAGGTACGCGGGCACGCCCAGGTTGGAGCCTCCGAACTGAGTGATGATCGCCGCGGTTATGCCTACGACGAAACCGTCCGTATCCAACACCGGACCGCCGCTGCCGCCGACGGTGGTCTCCGCGTCATAGGCAACAACCTCCTTCGTGACCTGGCTGACGATGCCGCGCGTCGCCAGCGGCTGGATGTAGCCCTCCTCAGACAGACGTTGTGCCAGAGTCCAAAGATCGGCGTCGCCGTTCGAGGTTACCGCCTCGATAAATTCGGTGCTCGCGCGAACCATCAAGCCACGGGTACCCATGGGATAACCGAGCACGAGCACTTCGTCGCCGGTTTTCGGCTGCTCAGCGCGCATTTCGAGAGCACGCACCGTCGGCGGTTCCCCGGAGACTTGCAGCAGCGCAAGATCGGCCTGCTCGCTCACGGTTCCCACCCGCAGTTCCCATGGATCCGCGCGGCCGGGAAAATAGGCAAGCAGGCGCCAGATCTTCGGCGTCAGACCACGCTGCCTCATTGGATCGAGTTCGGGATCGTCGCGCCAAGGTTCGGCAACGTGTCTGTTGGTCAACACCACCCCGTCTCC
>CAMYIN010000182.1 GCA_947258495.1 uncultured Gammaproteobacteria bacterium | reverse complement strand
GCCCGCGCGTTCTACGTCTGGTTGAGCGTGTTCAATCTGTTCGTGGTCTCGGTGTTCTGGTCGTTCATGGTCGAGCTCTACGACCACGACCAGTCCAAGCGCTTGTTCGGTTTCATCGCCGCGGGAGGCAGTGCGGGCGCCCTTGTCGGACCGGCGCTTACCGCGGCCTTGGCGGTGCCGCTGGGGACGCGGAACCTGCTCTGGATCTCCGCGGTTCTGTTGAGCGTGGCGCTCGTGTGCATCTTTCAGCTGCGGAAGTGGGCCGCTCATCGCGATCGATCCGGGTCGCGGCTGGATAACCGTCCCATAGGCGGCGATTGGTTCGACGGTTTGCGGCGGATCGGCCGTTCGCCCTACCTCGTCGGTATCTGCGCTTATATCCTGCTCTACACGACGCTGGCCACATTTCTGTATTTCATCCAGGCGGGGATCGTGCGCGACGCGTTTGTCAGTTCGGAGGAACGTACCCGCGTCTTTGCCTTGATCGATTTGGCCACTAACGCGACCACGATCGGGTTGCAGGTGTTCGTCACCGGCCGACTTGCGAGCCGCTTCGGGTTGTCGTTGACGCTCGCGCTGGTCCCGTTCCTGTTGGTGATCGGGTTCTCCGCCCTGGCCGTGGCCCCGATGTTGATCGTCATTGTCGTGGTCCAGGTCGTGCGGCGCGCGGGCAATTACGCCATTGCGCGCCCCGGACGTGAAATGCTGTTTTCCGTGCTGCCGGTGGCGGACAAATACAAGTCGAAGAACGTGATCGACACCGTCGTCTATCGGGGCGGGGATGCGGTCAGCGGATGGGCCTACGCGGGCTTGGCCGCACTGGGTTTGAGCGTGGGCGGAATAGCCTGGGTGGCGGTGCCGGTAGCCGTGGTCTGGCTGGCGGTGGGATGGCGATTGGGGGCGGCACGGGATCGCCGCGCGCTTCCCACGGCCGGACGGGCTTCGGTCCGCGCGGTAACCGGCAATCGAGGCCGTTGAAAGCGCAGACTTTGCTTACCGATGCGCCCGCGCCGTGGTCGCGGCGGTTGGCGTTGAAGCCGAATATTCGGCGCGCGCAGCGCGCAACGATCTTGTCACGCCGTCACCGCCGGGCTTGCGGTGGATTGCCGGAAACAGAGCGCAAGGATTTGTTAACGACGGACACGCCGCAACGGTGGTTCGCGTCGCCTTGCCCACGTTTCGGTCGGGCGGACACGAATTGCCGATCTCTAGGGTACAATGGCGTATCGTGCCCACTGACTGGGCAATGCCAACCACGGAAAAAAAGCGATGATGACTCCTGCCAACGCCACCCTGCTCACGAAAGACCAAGAACACCTTATCCATCCCCTGCACAGCGCGGCCGCGCACCGCAAGGGGCGCGTATGGGTGCGGGGCGAGGGTGTGATGCTGACGGACGCCGACGGACATCAGTGTCTAGACGGCCTGGCCGGCCTGTGGAACGTCACCGCCGGGCATGGCAGAAGGGAACTGGTGGAGGCGGCGAGCCGACAGATGTCCACCCTGCCGTATGTCTCGGGTTATTCCGGCAGCTCCAACCCCAAGGCGATAGAGCTCGCCGACCGGCTCTCGGCCATCACCTACCCGAACATCAATCGATTCTTTTTCACCTCCGGAGGCGGCGAGAGCACCGACAGCAACATCAAGATGGCGCGTTACTACTGGAAGCTCAAAGGCAAACCCGACAAGACCAAAGTCATCTCCCGCGAATGGGGATATCACGGCGTCACCCTGGCGGCCATGTGCGCGACCGGGATGAGCATCTACTGGCCGATGTTCGAACCGCGGATTCCGGGATTCTCCCACATTCCTTCGCCGTACCCTTATCGCTACGAGGCACCGGAGGGCATCAGCCAGGGCATCGCCGCCGCCGACGAGTTGGAGCAGGCCATACTCCGCGAGGGCCCGGAGACCGTCGCCATGTTCATCGCCGAGCCGGTGCAGGGCGCCGGCGGCGTGATCGTGCCGCAGGACGATTATTTTCCCAGGATCCGCGAGATCTGCGACCAGTACGAAGTCCTGCTGGTGTCCGACGAGGTGATTACCGGGTTCGGCCGCACCGGCAGGATGTTCGGGCTCGAACACTGGGGCGTTCAGCCCGATCTGATCCAGTTTGCCAAGGCGATCACGTCCGGCTATTTCCCGCTCGGCGGCATCGGCGTCAGCGACGAGATTGCGCAGGTCATGAACGACAGCGGCCAGGCCTGGATGCACGCGTACACCTACAGCGCGCATCCCGTGGGTTGCGCCATCGGCGTTGCCATGCTCGACATCATCGAAAAAGAGCGATTCCCGGATCAGGCCGCCCGCAAAGGCAGTTATCTTCTCGACAGACTGCAACAGACGCTGACTGATCATCCCCGCGTCGGCGACGTCCGAGGTCTGGGATTGATGTGCGCGGTGGAGATCGTCGAGGACCGCGACAGCAAGCGATCCTATGCCGCCGATAAACAGGTCGGCGTGCAGCTTCAGCTCGCCATGACCGAGAAAGGTCTTTTCACCCGCATGCGCGGCGACGTCATCCTGCTGGCGCCGTCTATCGCCATCGAAGAGCATCAGCTCGACCGGATGGTGGAAATCGTCCGCGACGCCATAGACGACGTTACCGGTTGAACCGCGCCGCGATCCGCATCGCAGTCCCGGTTGCACCGCGGTTCGGATTCGAAACGGGGCCGATCGTACGCCGGCTTCGATCGGCGTATTGCGTATTCCTCGCACGCGTTGGACCATACAGCGACTCCGCGATGCAGTTCGTCGCATCCTCGTCGTCCGAGTCGCAAAACCGCAACTTCTGTCCTATTTTTACTCTAGCGGCTACGGTTTCGGAACCCAGTTGACCAGATAACCGCTAATCGAAAATTGAGAAACGCATTTCCCGACGCTCGATCGTGAAATACAACGCGCAACCGCAATGCGCCGACGTTTCGGCGGTGGATCGATTCGTCGCGGAAGTAGTCGGCGACGTCAAGGCCGGCAGACTCAAGCTGCCCATGCTGCCAAAAGTGGCGTTCAAGGTGCGGCAAAAGCTCAGCGATGACAAATCCAGCAGCGAGGACGTTGCGCGCATCATCGCCACGGATCCGGCGCTCAGCGCACGGCTGCTGCAGGTCGTCAATTGTCCACTCTACAATAATCCCGCTAAGTGCCGTATTGCTGGCGATCTCTCGGATGCGTGCATCGCCGCGGGAGTGCGTTGCACGTCGGACGATACGGATACCGCATTCAAACTCTTCATCGGAGATCAGTTCGTTCGCTACATAGCGCTGGAGGGCGGTTACGTCAATCTGGGTGAGCTCGAGGCCGGAGTGTCTTCGCCGGTGTTGGCGGAGGCGTTGTTTGACGTACACGGCGGTTTTGTGTCGCTACTGCCCCAGTTTCCGATCGGCGATCCGGGGGCCGTTTACGGCCGGCTGGGCTTGATGGTGGGGGACGGCGAGATCGCCGCCAGGGTGCCCTCAATAGCTTTCGACGACAGCGACAGCGGTTCGGTGGCGGGCGTCAGTTTCGTGCGTTGAGAGCCGATCCATTGGGTCTCGAGGGTGCGATATCCGCTCGCAGTCTGGTGGTCGCGCGGTCCCCGGCGGACGCAACAATCCTCGTCGACGATCCGGCGAAACGGATAAGCCGGCGCCGGACAGATCTCGGCCTCTACGTGCGCGGAGCTCGATCCAACGCTTCCGCCCTGGATTCCGCTCCGACAAGATGCCCACGCTCCGCACGATTTCGCCGCCATTCTGAGCGCCGCTTGGCGTCGTAGGCGGGCGAAGATGCTTTCGGAACCGGATCAGGCGCAGGCGTAGAGCTTGTCCAAGCTCTCGAAAAAGCGGGTCGAACTCGGTTCAATTTCGTCCAAGAGCCTGCTGGCGTTCTCGGCATTCCCGCCGGCGATGTTGATTACGGCCTCCTTCGCCAGGTCTTGTATCTGCGCGTGGAGGCGCTTGACGTCTTCGAATTCGGGCGCCCGGTCGAGATCCGTGGGGCGCTCGAAATCGAGCACGCTGTCGAGTTCGGCCGCCAGTTTTTCACGCGCGTCATCGTCGCCGGTACTGCGACCGAGTACGATTTCATTCACGGTTCCCAGCCATTCCAGGTAGTCGACTTTGACGCGTTGCACATCGAAGGGAGCGGTGCCGATCTCCAATCCCTTGGAAGCGGTTGCCAGCGCGTCACTGACTTCGCGCACGGCATTGCCCAATCTCCCGGCGTGCCGGATCCAGGCGTTCATGAGCCGCACCCGTATCAGCGTATGGTCTCCCTGCGCGCGCGCCTGTGTGGAAGCCTCCGCAATGGCCAGGCTCCCTTTGTGGACCGCGTCCACATTATCCAGGGCTCCCTGACCGGACTGAGACAGGCCGGCGGACACCGATACCGCCTGGGAAGACAGGTCCGCGATCTTGCGCGCACTGCGTGCGACTGCGTCCGTGGATCTCGAGACGTCCCGCGCCGTCGTATCCATCTCTGTTGCGCGGCGGGCGACTTCGTCCGCCGCCTGCGACACGCCGCCCATGGATTCTGCGATGTTGTTTATGTTGACGTTCTGTTCGCCAATTGAATCGGCTACTTCCTCATTACCTCGGGCGATACGCTCGATACGATGGGACAACTCGTGCACGGTCTGCGTGGTCTCCTGGGTCCTCGATTCTATTTTTTGGATCATATCGGCGATCAACTTGGTTGCTTCGCCGGTCTTGTGCGCCAAGCCTTTGACCTCATTGGCTACTACCGCGAATCCTTTACCGGATTCGCCCGCCCTGGCCGCCTCAATCGTGGCATTGAGGGCCAGCATATTGGTTTGCTCGGCAATGGTGTCAATCAGGGCGAGTACATTGGTAATCTCACCGACCGATGCACCGAGTCTTTTCATGTTTTCCTGCGTTCGCTCGACCTGTTGTTCCGCGTCCTGACATGCCGCATTCGTGTCCTGAGATCGTTCGTTGACACCGGCGATGGAAGAGGTCAACGCGTCAACGGCGGCACTGACCGTTTCCACCGATCCGCGCACCTCCTTCAGGCTTTCGTTGACACCTTCCAGATTCTGACTCATTTGCTTCATGGCCGAAGCCACCGTATTCGTGTTGTCACTGGTATTTTCGGCTTCCTTCGCCATGTCTTCGATGCTCTTTACAAAACCGTCGATGCCGTTGTGGAGCGCGCTGGCGCTGTCGCGAGCGGCGCTCATCCGCTTCTGCAACGACTGTGTTTCCTGGTCGATGCGGCGATTGTCTTCGACCATGCGCGTCACCATCGATTGAACCTCACCCGAAAATCCTTCGAGTGTCTCTCGAGAGCGGACGAAGCCGGTCGCGAGCGCCGACAACGACTCCGACTGCAGGTCCACGGTGCGCACGGTGTCGCTCAAACGGTCAGCCATGCGGTTGACGCGCGCGGCCAGGTCCTGGAGTTCGTCCCGTCTCGACGGTAGATCGATGCGTCGAGTCAAATCTCCGCCCGCCATGGTGTCGACCACCTGAACGACGTTGCTGACCGGCTGGGTGATGCTGCGTGAGACGGAATTCAGGGTGAAGGCGATCAGAACCATTCCCAGGGTAAGAATGCCGCCGGCGATCATCAACATGCGTATGAGAAATTCCCGGTTGGCCGCCGTGGACTCTTGGTGCGCCGAGGACAGGAATTCCGTCACCGAAGCGCTGTTTTGCGCGGGCTTGATATTCTTGAACACCCGGTCGGTCACCGCCAGCAGTTCCGCTGGCAACGCCACGGTGAATACGAGAAACCCCAGGGTGTCCTCCACGTCCACGATCGGGGCGAACGCGATGATCCGGCCCTCTGCAATGCGCAGTCTGTTCGCCCCGGCCTGTTGCGGGGACGCCTTCAGGAGTTCCGCAATTTCCCCGGGCAGTTTCGCTTCCGGAGGAAACAGCACCTTTCCATTGGGGGTCGTGATTATCATTTGACTCAGGCCCATGCCGGCGATCTTTTTCTGCAGGTCTTCGGCCATTCCCGAGTCGTGTCCGTCTAAGCCGAAATAGGCGTCCGCCGGGGCTTGCGTAGACGCCAGTATGGTCAAGCCGTTGACCAGTTTACTACTTTCGCTCTGCATGAGCTTGGTCAGCTCGCGGTTCTGTACCGCCTCGAAGTTTCCTCGGAACAGCTGGGCGAGCACCAGACCCATGATCAGGAATACACACAGGACGATGGCCACCGGCAGCGAGCGGGTTCGAGACCGCAGCGTAACGCGACCCGTCTCTCGCGGGTGCACCGTACTGATCGCGGTTCGCGGGGTACGCCGGAGGCGGGACAACAAGCAATTGGGGAAACTGTACACCGTTTATTGGAAAAGCCGTTGCGCCTCGGGGGTCTTCAGGAAATCGAGGACCTTGGCGACGTCGTGATCCGGTTTACCTTTGGTGACGAAGCACAACGGGCGTTTGATCTCGGGGCTTCGAACGATTTTTATCCTGCCTGCGCCCATATCGGCGAAACTCCTGGACACGGCCCCAATGCCGCCCTTGAATTTGGCGACCAAGTCGACTTCCCGGTGGGTGGAGCGTACGGTACGCGCCTGCTCGATGTAGGCGGCGTCTTGCATGACTAACTGTTTGAACATCGCGCGGGTGCCGGAGTGCGTGTGCGATGTGACGACTACCACAGGGAGATCGTCACCGCCCACCTCTTTCCAGTTCCGAATCTTACCGGTGTTTAGTTCGGCCAATTGCCGGTGACTCAGCCGGTCTACGGGATTGGAGGGGTGTACGATCGGCACGATCTGATCCTCGGTGACGCAGTGTTCCTGGTAAGAACCGTCATCGGCCAGCTCAAACTGATCGAGCAGCACGCTCAGCGGGGTGGAAACGACGGCGACCTGTGCCTTGCCCGTCAGCAGCTCCTTGAACCCGTTTCCGGAACCAACGCCAAGTACGCTGATCGCGATGCCGGTCTGCTTCTTGATGATTTTCTCCGCCGGCCCCAGAACGCGCTTCTGGGCGGTGGTGGAACCCGGAATAATCAAGTTCGGGTGGTGGGCGAGCACCGACGAGGATACGATACATAAGATCAAGAACAATTTATGTCTGCACAGCATTTTCTTTGTCTCCTGTTGCCGAAGCGGGACCTGCTCGTGACAACGACGATAGCCGTGCCGACTTTTTCGACGCGGCAGTTGCCACAATTGCATTGTCGGTTCCGCGGCCGAGAACTTTAAGGGCGGATGCCGCCGGATCGTTGCCGGCCGCCGGCGGCGCCTTCACAGGCGACCAGGGGGGAAATCGGCGAGGGTCCGGCCACCGGTTTCGGGGCGGTGCGCGCCGTAACTTGTCCCCGTTGCGGCGGCCGCGGACCGGTGCGCCGGCCCCGGGTCGATCCGTGTGCGCGACCGAGGGTATTGCGTAGCCAGGGAGCTTGTTTGCGCACGCCAACGGATTCAGACGCTGGCGATCGCCGGGTCGATCCGCGCGCAGAGAACGCCCTTTCACTACCATTGAACAGACCCGACCACCGCCGACCTGGTGGAGGATTTCGGAGGCGTGAACGGGGTCCGGGAGCGTTGTGCCGGGAGAGCGGTATCCGGCCTCGATGTAGAACGGCCGGTTCGCTGGCCTAACAGATCGAACCGGCCGTTTAGTCGGCGTCGTTCAGGGGATCGCTGAATCAGATAGTGGCAGTACCCTCGCTGCTGCTGTCGTCGTCGCTGGAGGCCTCGGCGCTGCTGATGCTGTCGTCGTCATCGTCGCTGGAGGTCTCGGCGGTGCTGATGCTGTCGTCGTCCTCGGCACTGGCGCCGTCGCCGCTGGAGTCGTCGTCGCCGTTGTCGACGCTGATATCCAGCTGCGGCGTGTTATCGAACTTCTGTTCGATGCTGACGACATTGATCGAAGATCCGTCGAACGTCACATCCACCTCGGTTTCGCTGCCCGGCGTCACATCGATCGTGGGCCCGGGCAGGCCGTTGAACGTGGTCGCGCAGGTGCCGCTGCCGACATTGCTGAGAGACACCCGGTATCTGCCCTCGCCGTTAGTGGTGTCGCTGAACGCGGCGCCGCCGCCGCAGTCTACGGTTACGGCGACACCCGCTACGCCGGCGGCGTGAGCGGCGGAAACGACCAGTTCACCGAGGCTCGCGATCATGTGGGCCGGGGCGGAGAGGCGTTGTCGGTCGAGGGCAGCGGTGGCGTTGCCGTTCACGGTTCCAAATACGCTGGCCATCGACGATCCGCCGCTCCCGGACGAAGTTCCGCCGCCGCCACACGCGGCCAGAGTCGCCAGCAGGGCGGTGGTCAGGGAGCCGAAAACGAAAATCTTTGTTGTGCTTGCGAATTTCATTATTTACGTACCTCTTCAGGTTATTCGAACCCCGGAATCACGGCTTGAGGCTCCGCGCGACAACGCGCTCGTTGAATATGTGGGAATATTTCCCACATAATAAACCGTCTTGGCGATATCGGCAAATACAGATTGGTGCTGAACCCGATGAACGCGGCGATTATTCGGACTATCGGTCTGAGGGGCCGAAATTCGCGGCGGAGGACGATCAGTCCTGTTGGTCCCCTTGCCGGCCCGGTTCTTGTTCGCCCGCAGGCTCTTCGTCGTGAAAGAAATAGAGACCGAAATTCATGCGGTGTCTCGCTTTCGCGGCGCGGCGATCCCGGGATTGCAGTTGTCGAGCGCGACGGTTCAGGGTCTTCAGGACCCGCATGCCTTCTTCTTCCGAGAGTTTCGTCAGGGCTTTGATCGAGGCGGGCGACAAGTCGTCGTAATACACGCTGCGTTCGAGCAAAGGCGGTTCCCCGCCCTGTACGTTGTGTCTCGCCGCGGCCATGTGATCGTGCAGATTCCTGCCGAAGAAATAGGCCTTCTCCTCGAAGCCCTTCGACGGCACGAACGCCTCCACTTTGAGGCAGACACGTTCCTGCGCGTCGATCTCGACTGCCCCCAATCGCAACCACTCGTCGAGCACCGATCGAGGGCGAATGTCTTTACTCACCGAAGTCACCAGATCCTGGAAACTCGATTCGTCGTCCCGCGGGCGCCGCCACAGGGGTCTGGGGTTTCCGTGGTCGTCGAGGAACCGCTCGTCGCTCACCCACAGTGCAACCAGCTGCGCACCCAGGTAGACGGTCGCCGGGGGTTTTTCGTCGTCCGCGGGCTCTCGGCGCAGGCGGCGCACGTCCTTGCGGTGGACGCCGGTCAACAATGTGATGCGGCTGTCGGTCTGGTCCTTGCCGGGCAGACGGAACTCTCGCTCCGCGACCTCGACGTAAATCGATTTCAAGATCCCCGACAACCAGGTATAGGTAAGCCCATGGTCGAGCAGTAGCCCCACCAGCGGACGCAACACCCGTTTCACCGCGGTCACGAGCGCGGGGGGAGCGCCGGACTGATTGTCGGATTCGGTTTTTCGCATTTGGTCGCTCGGATGCACCCCGTTGTCCAAGTCTCGCTGTATTATACTTGACGTGGGTAATTTTCCCACATATTGTTTCGGCTGTTTCGAACTCAATAATACGATCCCGATGGATTCTCTTAATCGCTTCGAATTCCGTCTGTTGGTGTTGGCCGCGGCCGTCGCGTTTCTGACGTCGTGCGGCGGCGGCGGTACCACGGCCGGCGCCGGCGGGTCGGGCATCGGCGGCACCGGCATCACCGCAACCGTGAACGGCAACGTCGTCCAGGTCGTGGCCAAAGGCGCGACACCGGACAGCGGTCACATGTCGGTTCGCATGTTGGCGGCAGTTATGAATTTCCTTGCGGAGCGCGTTAATGCGCAGTCCGGAGGTGTCGAAGGAATACGGGTTCAAGGCGGCGGACGGGAGGCGGTTACCGACTCGATGGGGCGGTTTACCTTGAACGAAGTGCCGCCGAGCGAAGATTTCCAGATGGTGTTAACCTTGCAGGACACACAGCGGGTGGTCTTCAGCATCGGACAGGTGCCGGCGGGGTCCACCGTGAACGTGTCCAATATCGTAGTCAACAAGAGCCGCGGTGACGCGACCCCGAGCTCGGTGGAGGTGGAACTGGATGACGACGCCAGCTCGAACGGCGATGCGGATGACCCGAGCGCAGAAGACGGCGTCAGTCGGGAACAACCCCGGGACGGGACCGACGACGATTCCGAAGACGACGATGACAGCGAGGAAGATCCCGACAAGTGATTTCTTGCGGGCAGTGTCAAGACTGACTCTACTGGATATCCGTGATCTCGAAACACAAATGCGTCGGTATCGGGTGCACCATGCGCAGGCATCTGCGCGACGGCAATCTGGCGCCGTTGGACCTGCGGGCACTGGAGGAATCGATGGTCTTCCGTACGCATGCACGCGGTGACAAAATATTTTCCCAGGGTGCCGAGGCGACCGGTCTGTTCTGTCTTCGAAGCGGACACGTACTGCTGTGCCACGAGGACGCGTACAAGTACAAGACCGCATTCAGGGTCGTGGGAGCGGGTGAAATCATGGGCCATCGCAGTCTGTTCGGCGAAGATAAACACGCGGCGACGGCGCAGGCCCTAAGCACCTGCGATGTATGCCATTACCCGGCAGATGTGATCCTGGCGCTGATCGAGCAGTACCCCAGTTTCGCCCGTTGTTTCCTCCGTACGCTGGCCCGTGATCGCGGGCCGCGCGACGCCTTGATCTTGCGCGCACAACACCTTCCGGTCCGCATCCGCCTCGTAAATCTGATCCTTTTGATGATGCAGCGCGAACGCTGCGGCAACGGCGGCGCGTGCATACTTCAATTGCCGATGCTGCGACGCGATATCGCTGCGTTACTGGCGACCCGCCCGGAATCCGTCGCCCGCGCCATCAAACAACTCGGAGACGACCGCGTTGCCCACTTCAACGGCCGCAGCGTGACCATTCCGAGCGTCGATATTCTGTACCAGGAATCGAGCCAGGAAATGGCGCCGACAACGACACCGCTAGAGGAGGCGGAGGAAGACGCCGCGAGCGATGCCGCCCCTCCCGGTGGGTACGGGCGCGGTCTGTGATGCGACGGCTGCACTCCGGGTGCGCGACGCGGCTGGTCGAGGCTACGGTGCGCTGAAGATCGTCCCGCGGGTGCGGGTAGCGGACCGTATTCTCAAGCAGGAAACCGATGCCCTGCCTGGGTCGCCCGAAGCGTTTATTTTACTTCCGATGAACCGACCCGGACCCAGACGCCCCGCTCCATGCAGCGCAGCAGTTCGCCTCCGCTGGAAACGTATTCCCCCAGTCGAAAACTGGTGCCGTTGAAATAGCAGACACCCGTCTCGAGCTCCAGGTCTTCGTAGTCGGCTTCCTCGCTGTCGGCGTCGAAGATGGGCGAGTTCTTCAATTCCGGGTCGGGCGCTCCCACCTCTGGAACGTCGATTCGCTTTGTCATCACTGCCTCCCGATGAATACGTAGCGGCAGTTTACACTAATCGCGTATACCCCATCATCCATCTACCGGAGAGCGATTCGCGGAACTGCTTTCGACGCAACGCCGGCGGGCGCCGCTGAGCAATAGTCGCCGTTGGTCGCTCGTGGTAGTCTTTGACGTATCGCTTGCGTTTTGTGCGCAGCGCAAATTGTCATCGAAGGAAAGACGCCAATGAAAAAATACGCCGTTACTTTGAGCGCAGCGCTCGGGTTCGTGTTGTGGACAACGGTTAACGCGGCCGATTGCGTAGGCTGCCACAAGGCGACGCAGCCGAACCTTGTTGCCGACTGGTCGAGCAGTAAGCACAGTCAAAACGGGATCGGTTGCGGCGTGTGCCATGGTACGGAGCACGACGGCGCGGATAACAGCGATAAAGCCAGGCTGCCCACGGCGGAGACCTGCGGCATGTGCCACCAGCAACGTTTGGCCGAATTCACGAAAGGCAAGCACGCGGCGGCTTGGGCTGCCATGCAGGCCATGCCCACGACCCATATGCTTCCCATGGAGCTGACGCAGGGTCAGAAGGGTTGCGGTGGCTGCCATAAGCTCGGTCTGAAAAGCCCGGCCGCCCTAAAAGAATTGAAACGCCATGGGTCCGGCTACGGAAACGCTTCTTGCGATGCCTGTCATACACGGCACGCCTTCTCCAAGGTCGAGGCGCAGCAGCCCCAGGCCTGCCAGACCTGCCATATGGGCTTCGATCATCCGCAATGGGAGATGTATTCGAGCTCGAAGCACGGCGTGCGCGCGCTGCTGAAACAAAGCGGTGTGCTGCCGGCCTCCGTCGCCGCGCCCACGTGTCAGACCTGCCATATGCCGGACGGCGACCATGAAGTTCGTACGGCGTGGGGCTTTCTCGCCGTGCGACTGCCGTTGCCGGAAGACGATGCGCAGTGGAAAAACGACCAAACTACGATCCTGCAAGCCCTGGGGGTTCTCGATCCGGAAGGAAAACCGACGCCGCGTCTCGAGATCGTCAAGACCGCCGACGTCGCGCGCCTTACACAGGAAGATTTCGACCGCGAACGCAACAAAATGATCGAAATCTGCGGCCGCTGCCATTCCCGGCAATTCGCCACGGCCGAGCTGCAGAAGGGGGACGCGATGGTTCGTCAGGCGGACCGTTTGCTGGCGCAGGCGATCCGCGTCATCGCCGCCTTGTATGCCGACGGCATCCTGGACAAGCCCGAGAGCTACGGATATGCGTTTCCCGATCTTCTTGCTTTCCATGACGCGCCGAGGCCAATCGAACAGCGGCTTTTCGTGATGCATCTCCAACACCGCATGCGCACTTTCCAGGGCGCCTTTCACGCGAACCCGGATTACGCCCTGTGGTACGGCTGGAGTGAAATGGTTCGGGACCTCTCGGAGATCGAGGAAATGGCTCAGTCCATGCGCGCGCGGGAGAGCAAGTAGCGGTATCCTCCCCGTCACCGGGCGTGTCGGGGTTGTGCTTGCGGGCGTTTAATGCCGCATCCGAATAGTTTGAGCGAATACCCGTTCACCGAGCGCGCGCCGGATTTCGTGACCTCAAGCAGGATCTGCCGAATGGGCGCCAGGCCGGCGGAGCGACATGGCTGCCTACACGTATAAAGCATTCGGTTTCGTTTTTTTGGCCCTCGCCGTGGCCGGCACCGTACTGCCGTTGCTTCCCACGACGCCGTTTCTACTGGTGTCGGCCGCGTGTTTCGCCAAGTCGTCTGAAAAGTGGCATCGGTGGTTGTTGTCCAACGCGACATTCGGTCCGCTCATCCGAGATTGGCACGAACACCGATGTATTTCGCGGAAGTCTAAGATCTTCGCCGTCGTCTCGATTCTTGTTTTCGGTGGAGCTTCGGTATTTCTTCTGATTGATGCCGTAGCGCTGCAGGTCGTCGGTGCTGTTCTGCTCAGCGTCGGTCTCGTGTACGTACTGAGACTCGATCTATGTGATCGATAACTGGCTCCACGCCCTTTCGTCTTTCTTGATGTAAGTCAAATTCGCTGGACAACGCGGAAACGAGTGTGATGGTAATCACACACGCCGCGCACCGCTCCTGTTTACACTGCGACGGATTATTGGGGGGAGGTTCGCTAGCCGCTCAGATGCCGGTGCGAAAAGCGCTGATCTGCGATTGCGCGCCTCAAAACGGAAAGGTGCAAGGCGATGAAACGCTCCGCCGGGCCGCTGTCATTTTAATGCGCAAGTCGACGTCACTGGTCGGACGTGCGAAGAATGACGTCCCGCATGACGCGGCCCATTCTTTGCTGCAATCAAACACGGCGGATCCGCGCCGCAATGATCCATCGAGTGCGGCCAATGCGCCGCGGACGAAGACACTCCGTTTCCTGTCACTGACCACGTTTCTGGTGCTGGCGGTCGGCGCCACAATGATTGCCGTGCTCAACTACCGGATATCGGTCGACACGCACATCAAATACCAAGAACAGAAGAATATCCTCGTATCCCAAGCGGTGCGGTCGATTCTTTGGCACCAATATCGAACACTGTTCGATGGAAGTGAAGCGAGTGCGTACGCAGAGGACAGTTCACCCGTTTCCGGAGAAGACGACGTCCGCGAGCCTGACGCCGCGCTTCGGAAAGAGCTGCCGAGAGAACTCGATGGTTTGTTGCACCCACTGCTCACCCAGTCCGCCATCAAACTGCTGAAGATCTACAATACCGAAGGGCGGACCCTGTACTCCACACGCGCGGAGGACATCGGTCAATCGCACCTCTGGAGCCGTGGTCTGCGCACGGCGTTGAGCGGACGGGTCTATTCCAAGCTGGTGTTCGGAAAATCCTTACACGAAGTGATATCAGGGTCGTCAAAATACGTCGAAACCTACGTACCGGTGTTTGCTCCTCCGGGAGGTAACCTAATCGGCGCATTTGAAATCTACACCGACGTCGGCCACGAATTGGGCGCAATAAAGTCGAAGGCCCGAAACACAGCGGGATTTATGGCAGTTTTGTTTGCGCTTCTGTTCGTTCTCCTTCAGCGTTTGGATAGAGCACTTCTCGATCGGGATGCGGCACGGCAACGCAGCGAGCGCCAAATGACGCATCTTGCAAACCACGACATATTGACCGATTTGCCGAATCGTACGTTGCTTAGGGACCGTCTACAGCAGGCGGTGATCCATGCGAAGCGTCAGGGTGGAATGGTCGCCGTACTGGCCATCGATATCGATCAATTTCAGTTGATCAACGACAACCTCGGTCACGATACCGGTGATCGCCTGATCAAGGTCATCGCTAAACGTCTGCGTCTACTGGTGAAAGAGGGAGACACTTTAGCTCGCTTCGGCGGCGACGCGTTCGTCGTCGTCCTTCCTGATCTGGACGCAGTGGAGACCGCTCAGGACATGGTCAGCAGGATCATGCGGGAATTCAAAAGGCCGGTGGTCTTTGGAAAGCAACGGTTGATCGTCACCTGCAGTATCGGCGTCAGTCTCTTTCCAAAGAACGGATTGGATGTGCAGTCTTTGGTGCGCTGCGCGGATATAGCGATGCATCAAGTCAAGGAACTGGGAGGTAATCACTACTGTTTCCACAGCCGAGAAATGGATAACGGACTCTCCAAAAAGATGCTCATGCGCAGCGCGCTGCAGGGAGCAGTGGAGCGGAACGAGTTCGTTCTGCACTATCAACCCCAGTTCGATCTGCGCACGGGGAGATTGGTCGCGGCGGAGGCGCTGCTGCGCTGGAGACGGCAGGATCGACGATTTATACCACCGAGCGAATTCATTCCCCTGGCCGAGGAGACCGGCCTCATCGCGCCGATTGGAGAATGGGTGCTCGCAACGGCGTGCGGGCAGGCCCACGCATGGCGCGAAGCCGGACTCCCCGAGCTGCGCATCGCGGTCAATCTCTCCGCACGCCAGTTCGACGTGCAGGACCTCGCCGAGTTGGTCGAAACGGTTCTGGCGAATTGTGGATTGGCGCCGGAGTTCCTGGATCTCGAGCTCACGGAGAGCCTCATCATGCAGGATCCGGAGAAGGCGATCGCCACTTTCAACCGGATCAAAGCGATGGGTATTGGACTGTCCATCGACGATTTCGGCACCGGATATTCGAGCTTGAGTCACCTGAAGCGCTTTCCCCTGGACCGCGTGAAAATCGACAGAGCGTTTGTGCGCGGGTTGGCGGTCGATCCGGGTGACAAGGTCATTGCGTTGACCATCATCGCGATGGCGCACCACCTTCAGTTCAAGGTCATCGCCGAGGGAGTCGAGGAGGAGGCACAGCTCCGCTGCCTGCGTGCCCACGGTTGCGATGAAGCCCAGGGATTCTATCTGGGCAGACCCATGCCGGCGGAGGATTTCTCTCGTTTCCTGCTGGAGCGGTATCGCGTGCGCAGAAGGCGGGAAGCGGACCGCAGAATCGTCAACTTCAAGACATATAAGATGCGTTCCAAGAGACCCCAGAAATAGAAATCGGATCCGGTTGCAGTTCAGAATTCTTCGGTTGTGAGTTCGCGGTGACGAACCCGTACGTCCGAAAACGTACATTTCTTGAAGTTCTTCATTTATCTCAAGCCAGGGCGCGATTAAAATACGGTCCTCTTGAACAAACGTTTAGATTCGCGGGCAAACCGATGGCTTGGATGCCGATGCCTTGGAATGCAATGCGCAACAACGATCGCGGGCACTGCAATTACTCGCGGCCGTTGATTCGCGTAGACACAAGGTCGAGACGACCGTATGACCGCCTTGGAAGAATTGCCCGGATTCTTCACGCAAAGCCCGCGATCGTGGGTCTATCGTGTACGCAGACGTACCCACCTGCGTCATCGTTGATCCGCTCGTAACCCAATATCGGGCCTATACAGCCGTTAATTTCGTCTTGGCATCGACACGCAGAGTCGTCCTTCCAGTCGCCGTCCTCGCGGTCGGCGTGGGGGCGTTTGCCTATCTCAAGTCCACCGCTCGTGAACAGCCGGCTGCGGAAATCCGAGAACGCGTGTGGCGCGTAGAAGCACAGCAGGTGGAGCCACGCACGCGGGCTCCGACCCTGGTGCTGTATGGACAGGTGGAAACCCCCAAGCGCCTGAAGGCGGCGGCGCCCGCGGATGCCGTGGTGGCGGATGTACGGGTCCGTGAAGGAGACCGCGTGGTCAAGGATAAGGTGCTGGTTCGCCTGGACGAGCGGGATTTCCTGCCCCGACTGCGCCAGGCGCGCGCCGAGGTGGACGAGCTTCGGGCCCAGCTTGTGAGCGAGGACAACCGTTACCGGTCTGACCAAGACGCGTTACGGCACGAAGAAGAGCTCCTTGCGCTGGCGCGGGCCGAGGTGAAGCGCAACCAGGCGCTGCAGGAACGAAAGCTCGGCGCGGAATCGGCCCTCGACCGTGCGCGCCAGGAAGCGGCGCGGCAGGCGCTGACCGTGACCTCCAGGCGCTACGGCATCGACGATCACCGCGCTCGACTCGAACAACTCAAGGCGAGGCTGGAACGCGCCGAAGCGCGACTGCAGGAAACCGAGCTGGCGTATGAACGCAGTATCGTGCGTGCGCCTTACGACGGAGTTGTCGCCGCGGTAGCGGTCACCGCCGGCGACAGGGTCAAGCAGTCCGAAATCCTGCTGGAAATGTATTCGGTCGGAGACCTGGAAGTACGCGCCCGCATCCCGGCACCCCACCAGGAAGAGCTGTTGCGCGCCAAGAGCGAAGGTAAGCGCCTCAGCGGAAGCGCTCAACGTGTTGCCGGCACCATTACTCTGTATCTGGACCGCATCAGCGGTCAAGCGAGTTCCAGCGGAATCGACGCCCTGTTTCGCATCGGTCGAGGAGCGGAATTGCTGCGCACCGGTCAGGTGTTGCGTTTTCAGCTGCAGCGTCCGCCACAGGATAACGCAGTCGCCGTGCCCTATCAGGCGGTATACGGCGGCAACCGGATCTACAAGCTGGTCGAGGGCCGTTTGCAGGGCGTTCGGGTACAGCCCCTCGGCAGCTATTTCGATGGCGAAGAGAAGCTGCTGGTTCGCAGCGAGGCGTTGCGCCCCGGTGACCGGATCGTGATCACGCACCTACCCAATGCGATCAGCGGTCTGCGTGCGGAGGCGGTTCCGTGAAGGGGCACAAGACCGACCTCCTGGGAATCTTCGCGCATCACGAGGTCGCAGCCAATCTGCTGATGCTCATGATGCTCCTGTCCGGGGCGTTCGCACTCGATCGTCTCAACGTGCAGTTTTTTCCGAACTTCGCCCTCGACTTCGTCACGGTTCGGGTAGTGTGGACCGGCGCCAGCGCGGAGGACATCGAGGACGGCATCACCAACCCTCTGGAACAGCGGCTCAAGAACATCGACAATCTGAATAAGATCACGTCGACCTCGGCGCAGGGCATCTCATCGATTACCCTGGAGTTCGTGGAGGGAACCGACCCACTAATCGCGCTCGAAGATACGCGACGCCTGGTGGACGAGTTCCGCAATCTGCCCCAGGACGCGGAGAAGCCGGAGATCGCCAACGTGACACGCTACGAGCCGGTCGCGCGCCTGCTGATTACCGGTACCGACGACGCCGCCGAGCTGCGACAACTGGCGCGGCGCTTCGAGTCGGAACTGCTGGCGCGGGGCATCGACAAGGTCGACGTCAGCGGCCTGCCCGAGCAGGAGATCGCCATTGAAATCGACAGCGGCCGATTGCAGGAGCTTGAGCGTTCTCTCGATCAGATCGCGGATCGCATCGCCGCCCTCAGCCGCGACCAGCCGGCCGGTGTCTTGGGCAAAGGCCAGGCCGCGCGCGAGCTGCGCAGCCTCGATCAGCGCCGCGACGAATGGGGCTTCTCCCGTCTGCCCGCGGTCACCGAAGGCACCCAGCGCATCGACCTGGGCGACATCGCCGACATCCGCCGGCAGGCGACGGCCAGGCCACCCTGAGCGTCAACGGACGGCCCGCGCTGGAAGTCGTTCTGCGGCGCGCCGAGAGCGGTGATTCCCTGGAGGCCGCCACCATCCTGGAACAGTGGGTGCAGGAGACCCTGCCGCGGCTGCCCCCGGGTATCGAGGTGACGGTCTACGACGAATCCTGGCAGTTGATCAAGGAACGCATTACGCTGCTGTTGAAAAACGGCGGCGGTGGCCTGGTGCTGGTGGTCGCGATTCTGTATGTGTTTCTCACCGGGCGGGTCGCGTTCTGGGTGGCCGTCGGTATCCCGGTGTCCTTCGCCGCCACTTTGTTCATACTCTATCTGGCCGGCGGCAGTATCAACATGATCAGCCTGTTTGCGTTGATCATGGCGCTGGGCATCATCGTCGACGACGCCATCGTGGTCGGAGAAGACGCCCTGACGCACTACCAGATGGGGGAGGATCCGCTGCTGGCGGCCGAGGGCGGTGCCCGGCGCATGCTGGCGCCGGTAATGGCTTCGTCCCTGACGACCATCGCCGCCTTCATCCCGCTCACCTTGGTGGGCGGCATCATCGGCAACATTCTGTTCGCGATTCCTCTGGTCATCATCAGCGTGATCGTCGCTTCGCTTTTCGAAAGCTTCTTGGTGTTGCCGGGGCATTTGCGCCACGCGTTCATGCACATGGCGCACGGTGAATCCAAGGGCTTGCGGCGGCGGCTGGACGAAGGATTTCAACGCTTCCGGGACCGCATCTTTCGACCGCTTGCAGTCGTGGCTTTGCGCAATCGCGGCACTACGATCAGTGCCGCCATCGCTATGTTGATCGTATCTTTCGGCCTCGTCGCCGGGGGTCGCCTCAATTTCGTGTTCTTTCCGACACCGGAACCCCAGGTCATATTTGCCAATGCCACTTTCGTTGCTGGGACCCCCGAGGAGCGGGTCAACGCCTTCTTGGCGCATTTGCGAGAGACCCTCTACCGTACCGAGCGGGAGCTTGATCGTGGCAATTTGATCAACCTCGCCGTGACCCGGCACGGTGCGTTGAGCAGCGACGACGCGAGCAAGCTTGCCGCCGGCGATCAGCTCGGATCGATCCAGATCGAGCTCGTCGCACCGGACGAGCGCTCGGTGCGCAACGAACAGTTCATCCGCGCTTGGCGGCAGCACATCGAGATGCCCGCCGGCATGGAAAATTTCATCATCACTTCGCGGCGCGCCGGTCCGCCCGGGCGTGATCTCACCATCCGCCTTACCGGGACGGACGCCGATTCGGTCAAGTCCGCGAGCCTGGAACTGCTGGAGGCACTGAAGGGCATAGCCGGCGTCAGTGAATTGCAGGACGATATGCCCTACGGAAGGGAGCAGTTGATTTACACGTTGACGCCCGAGGCCGAGGCGTCCGGTCTTACCGTTGCCGAGCTCGGCAGGCAGCTGCGCACGGCCTTCGACGGACGACTGGTACAGATCTTTCAGGACGGGTCCGACGAAGTGGAAGTCCGGGTCAGACTGCCGCGCGTAGAGCGGGATCGTCTCGGCAGCCTGGAGCGCGTCAACATCCGCCTGCCGTCCGGAGAATTCGTACCCCTGTCGACGGTGGCCCAATGGACCACTAGACGTGGATTCGAAGCGCTGCGCCACGCCGAGGGACGTCTGGCCACCGAGGTCACGGGCGACGTGGATACTAGCCTCAACAACGTCGACCGCATCCTGGCCGCGTTGCAGGCGTCTACACTGCGCGAGCTTGCCGCCAAGTACGGCATAGACTATTCCTTCGAGGGGCGCGCCGCCGACCAGCGAGAGACTCTGGCGGACATGCGTGTCGGCGTGGTTCTCGGATTGACGCTCATCTACCTGGTTTTGGCTTGGGTATTCTCTTCCTACGGCTGGCCGCTGGTCGTGATCGCCGCCATTCCGTTCGGCTTCATCGGCGCGCTGTTGGGGCACTGGCTCATGGGTCTGGACCTCACCATCCTGTCGATGTTCGGTCTGTTCGGGCTGTCTGGAATCGTGATCAACGACTCGATCATACTGGTGACCTTCTATAAGCGATTACGCGAGCAGGGAATGTCGGTGGACGAAGCCCTGGTGGAAGCGTCTTGCCAGCGACTGCGCGCGGTGCTGTTGACGTCATTGACGACCATCGGCGGTCTGTTGCCGCTGCTGTTCGAGACCTCCTTCCAAGCGCAGTTCCTGATCCCGATGGCCACCTCCATCGCCTTCGGCCTGGGTTTCGCGACCGTGTTGATACTGTTTGTCATCCCGTCCCTGTTGTCGGTGCACGAGAGCATCCACGCCCGACTGCGTCGATGGGGGAGTAAAGGCGAGTTTATGGTGCCGTCGTAGCGGGTTTTCCGGGTTATTCCGCCGCAACACGTCGTGGCTTCGCAAAAGAACTCAGCCGACGGCGGGGGTCGGTATCGTTTGAAGCAAGGATCGGCTCCGGAGACGAAAATGGGTGAATTACGGGTCCTTGCACGGGGAGGCCCCGCGGTATTGATGAACACGACTCTCGGGTCCAGCCAAGGTCAGGGGCGTGCTGTCTTCCTCGGTTTGGCAACGCCAAAAGCGCGCCAGCGCCCGCCAACTCGCCGGCGGTGCGCTCGCCGAAAAGTTGACGCTGACTACGGCTTCTGACCTAAGTACATGTTTACGCTAAGCAATTAGATACGGCATTAATCTTGCTTCAGCGAAAGATACAAAGTTAAATTTCCGAGGGAGTGAAGCTCAATGGTCAGTGCCGCGGGCATCGGGCCGGCCGACGTTACCGCGTTTCCACGCTCTATGAAATCCAACACGTCGGGCGTATTTGTAGGTAAAAGAGGTAAAAGCGCGCGATGTTTCTGAAGATCCACGGGGCTGAAATCGAGTCAAAACCGATTCATGTAGCGCTTGTGCGGCGACCGGTCGCCGGGTTGCCGTGCCCTCCTCGAGGACCATCGGTGCGACATAGCCGCTGACTCCCCAGCGTCGACTTGATCGCCTGAATTATAAAGATCCTTCGATAGTGGCCATGCGAAAGGCATTCGTTGTTATCTCCGGATTCAACGATCGCGCGGTGTTGGCGGTATGTCGGGCGCTCACGCGTTCCAAGTTGCCGTTCGGCGTTATCTCGCGGGGCCGGACCGATATGATCGAGTCGACCGCCTACGCGGTACGGATCTGCGCGCGTATGTCTCGGATCCTCGAAATCGAGGAACTTACCGCCGTTCTGAGGATGGCGAGGAAAAGACTCGCAGTGGATCGACTGGTATTGCTGCCGAGTGCCGAATATCTCAATCGATTTGCGTTGCATCATAGAGATATTCTCGCGCGTGAGTGTGCCTGCGATTTGCCGCTGCCCGACTCCGACGTGTATCGGAGTTTGTCCGACAAGTTAAGGTTTTCCGGGCTATGCAATACGCATGGAATTGACACGCCACCACGGTTGGAAGATCCGGATCACGCATGTGTTCCATTCGTGGCCAAGCCCCGCTGTGAACTGACCAAGGACGGCCGGTCCCTGAAGCCGCGGCTGTTCTTTACGCGAGCAGACTACGAACGATTCCTGACTGAATTCGACAAATCGGAATACTACTTTCAGGAATACATCGGTGGAAAGAGCTACTACCTTTTGTTCAGTATTCTAAGCGACGGTCGGCATCAGATTCTGATCCAAAGAAACGGTGCGCAGCAGCCGGGAGGGCGCTCCATTTTGTTCGCGTGGCCTTCGGACTTCGAGCGGCAGGATCTCGTGACGCGCTACCTGCGGCTTTTCAAAACGCTTGGTTTCCAAGGTCTGGTAATGATCGAAGTGAAACAACAAGACGGGTGCTGCTACATGATCGAGGCGAATCCCCGTCTGTGGGGGCCGTTGCAGCTCACGCTCGATGTCGATCCCGCATTCCTCTGCACTTGTTTAGGCGACTTCCTCGGCCAAAAGTGTAACGATGTTCCCGTAGCCATCCGCCGCCGCAGCTACGTTTGGACCGGTGGCATCGTCGAAACCCTCCGAAACGGAGAAAATATATTTTGGTTGCAGGGCGGGCGCCTGCAGATGTTGATCGAGTTGCTGACTTGCAGGCTGCGCGATGTCTATCTCCGTCGTGACAGCTTGCGTGCATTTCTTCGATCCGTTAGAGCAAGTTCGACGGATGCTAATGTACACCAGCTGTGGTTTTACGGTAGACACAACAAACCACGAAGCGAGTCATGAGTCGGTTCTCCTCCCTGCAAGAAGAACTAGCGAATCTATACTACGATCGTTCGAAGCACTCCGTATATCAGACTCTGCCGAAGTTCGTGGAGGAAGCTTTAGGTTTTAACTTCTCAATCGATCAGCAGTGGCGGGGTGACGAGGTTCGCATGGCCTATCTTTCTGATCTGATCGACTGGTCCGATAAGCGCGTCGTCGATATCGGAGCCAATACCGGCTATTTCAGTTTGAACCTTGCTCGTCATCACGGTTGCCGGGCAATTTGCTACGAATCCAATGCCCGTCATTGTCGTCTGATTGAGCGAATTGCGGACTATTTCGCCATGCAGGATATCTGCGTTGTGGAGCGTTCCGTGGGGATCCGAGAGGTTGGATCCATGGTCGAAGCCGACGTAGCCCTGTTGTTGAACGTACTGCATCATGTCGGGCACGATTTTGATCAAACTCGTGTAAATTCGCCGAGCGAGGTTGAAAATTACTGCATCGAGTATCTAGCTCGTCTCCGCACACGCGTGTCCACGCTTGTCTTACAGATGGGATACAACTGGGGCGGAAACAAAACCACCCCCATCATCGCCGTATCCGACACGCGAAAATTTTTCGACTACCAAAGACGCATTCTCTCCCTGGCGGGTTGGCGGATCGCGCGTGGCGGTATGGCCTTCCGCGACGCGGCGGGTATCTCCTATCGGGACCTGGATCTGAGTGCCCTCACAGGCGATAGCGCCGCGGCGTTGCGCATCGGTGCCGAATCGAGGCTGGTCCAGAATCTCTCGGTCCAGGAGGGGATGAGTGAGTTCTACCGCCGTCCGCTGCTGCTGTGTCGCGCGGAATACGCATCGTCCCGCGCCGACTCGCCGGCGGCAAGCTCGCCAAAAAGTTGACGTGCGCCAACTCTGCCAAATTAAGTAGATGTTTATGTTAAGAAAAACCCTTCGGCACTAATCTTGCTTAACAAAGAGCCACGACGTCGACTACCCGAGGGGTTGATGAGAACAGTGGCAAGTGTTCCGGCTATCGGTCTAGACTGCCTGGCGGCCTTCGGCGCACCGCCGCGCTTCGCGCAAACGCTGCACGTCGGCAGACCTAATATCGGCGAGCGGGCGGCGTTCCTGCGTCGCATGAACGATATTCTGGACAGGCGTTGGCTCACGAACAATGGTTACTACGTTCGCGAGTTCGAATCCCGCATCGCCGAGTTGCTCGGTGTTGATCACTGCGTCGCCATGTCCAATGCCACCGTGGCCCTAGAGATCGTGACACGGGCACTGGGTATGGCCGGGGAAGTCATCGTTCCCTCCATGACATTCGTCGCCACGGCGCACGCTCTACAGTGGCAGCGGATTACGCCCGTGTTCTGCGACATCGATCCGCTCACGCACCACATCGACCCGACGCGCATCGAAGCGCTGATTACGCCCCGCACTACAGGCATTGTCGGCGTACATCTTTGGGGGCGCGCGTGCGACACCAAGTCCTTACATGCCATCGCCGAGAAACACGATCTGAGACTGGTCTTCGACGCGGCGCACGCGCTGGGGTGTACGCGGCAGGGTCGTATGGTGGGTACCTTTGGCGACGCCGAAGTCTTGAGTTTCCACGCAACCAAGCTGGTCAACAGCTTCGAAGGCGGCGCAATAGTCACCAGCGATGAAGATTTAGCTGCCCGTGTGAGGCTGATGAAGAACTTCGGCTTTGTCGGGATGGACAGCGTCGAACACGAGGGGACCAATGGAAAGATGTGCGAAGCCTCCGCGGCGATGGGGATCACTTCGCTGGAAGCAATGGAGGAATTTGTCGAACGAAACCGCAGCAATTACGAAGTTTATCGTAAGAGGCTCATCGGACTACCCGGGATTCGACTGCTCGAGTACCCCCAAGCTGAGCACAATAACTTTCAATACATCGTCATCGAAGTTGATCGAAACTGGGCCGGGCTGAGTCGGGATTCCCTGATGTGGGTGCTGCACGCGGAAAACGTCCGGGCAAGGCGGTATTTTTATCCGGGTTGCCACCGGATGGAGCCCTATCGCTCTTATTTTCCCCATGCCCATTTGTTGCTGGGGCAAACCGAAAGTGTGCTCGAAGAGATTCTGGTGCTGCCTACGGGCAGTGCGTTAACGCCCCAGGACGTCAATGCCGTGTGCGACGTGATCGAGACCGCCTTGTCTATGGCGCCCGCTGTTGAGCGGCACCTTGCCCACTGCGTGCGCGATTCAGCACCGAGTGAAGGACCGATGAAACCCCAAGCAAATACAAGTATTCACCATGCCTGAATCCGATCAACGCCTCCTGACCGTCGTAGTTACCACCTATCAGCACGAGCGATACATCAGACGTTGCATCGAGAGCGTCCTCAATCAGGAAATCGGCTGCATGGAGGTGTTCGTGCTTGACGATGCGTCGCCCGATTCGACGCAAGCACGGATCAGCCCCTTACTGAAAGACACGAGACTCAACTACATCCGCAACGACGTCAATTTGGGTTCCAAGGCCAACAATACCCGGGCGCTGGAATTCGGGGTTGGCAAATACCTGGTGTGGATGCACGGCGACGACTTTCTCCTGCCCGGTCACCTGGGCGACGCGATTTCGGTCTTGGAGTCCAATCCCCACTGCGTCCTCGCCTACAGTCCCTGCTATTGGGTGGACGAGGAAGGGCGAATAACCACCTTGATGGCCCATCCCGGCCATTTGAGATGCAGCTACGCGGGTGGTAGAAACGAATTTGCTGAACTCCTGGTTCACGACAATTATATTACCCCCTCCTCTGCGGTCATGCGTCGGGACGCCCTGCAAGCGGTCGGAACCTTCGATCAAGATGCGAAACTCATGGGTGGGGATTGGGACTTGTTCGTAAGAATCGCGGCGCGACACGGGGATTTCGCCTTCATTGACCGCGCGAGCACGGCCTATCGCGTTCATCCGCAACAGTTTTCTCACCGGTTCTACGCCGAGGATCGAGCGCTCTACACCCATATTCGAATTCTCGAGAAATCACTGCAATCTGAACACCGAGAACGACTCGCGGACTGGCATGGACCGATTCGAAAATATTTGCAGGATCGCCTTGCGCAATACCCGGAGGAGACGCGCGCGCACTATTGTCATCGTGTTCAGGATCTGCTGGGAAAACTTGCCGACATCGCAACGCATAGTCGAGGGCGCCCGCTGAAGGAGCAGCCCAAAGTCAGTGTCGTTGTGCCGACCATGAACCGTCCGGCGCTGTTGCAGGACGCGTTAGCGTCCCTGGTCGCGCAAACTTACGAAAATTGGGAAGCGGTGGTCGTAAACGACGGTGGTGTCGACGTGTCGTCCTTGGCTACCGCCAGCGACCCCAAGAATCGCATCCGTTATCTTACCCACACCCAGAATCGCGGACTGGCGGCGGCGCGCAATACCGGTATCAGGCTCAGCGACGGGGAGATCGTCTGCTATTTGGACGATGATGATCGATTTTATCCGCAGCACCTCGCAACCATAGTGGATGCGTTGACGGGCGATGGACGTGAGTGCGTCTATACGGACGTACGCTTCGTACAGGAGGAAATGCGCGACGGCGCCCGCGTCAAAACCGGCGACGACCAGCGCTACCGCGGAATGGAATTCAGCTTGGAGCGCCTGCACGTGATTAATTTTATTCCGGTAAACGCCTGGGTACATAGACGTAACCTACTGGGCGAGACGGGCCTGTTCGATGAAGCGATGGTGGCCCTGGAGGATTGGGATCTACTGCTGCGCGTGTCGCGTGCGACCGATGTCCATCATGTTGCAAAGCTGACAGTCGAGGTGCGCGAGAACCGCAGCGTACGTCGGATCAGCGACCAAGTTCGTTCGCAGAATCCGGCGCTGTTTCGCCGTGTGTACGAGCGTTACGACGATCTCGGTTCTCGATACGTCGCCAACGGTCGCAAAAAGATGTTGTCGGAATTGGCGGCGGAAATCGAACCCGAGATCGCACCCCCCGAAGAGAAAAGCGACGATTATATGAAATGGTGCGCGTCTCGCCGCCTGCAGGAGGCGGACGGGCAGATCCTGGCGGAGCGTATGATGACCGAGTGGACGACGCAAGCGTCGATTCACTTGATCGTCGTCATGCAGCCCGGCCAGGAAGCGCTGCTTGCCGATACCATCGACTGCCTCAATCAGCAGTTGTACAAAGGATGGGGACTCACCGTGTTCGCGCCGGGGCCTTGTGTGGATGGAGCGCTCGAAGAAATGGAAATGCTGGAATGGATCCATGCCGCTGGCGACGTGACCGAACGAGTCAATCGAGAGATTCGGGAGACCGGTGCCGATTGGGTGGCGTTGTTGGAGGCAGGCGATCGCTTCGAGCCCCACCTGTTGTTCACTTGTCTGGACTATATAAACATTCGCCCGGCATGGAAGCTCCTCTATGTAGACGAGGATCGCATCGATCCGAGCGGGCGTCGCCACGCTCCGCGTTTCAAACCCGACTTCAATCTGGATCTGCTCCGGTCGACGCCTTACCTGGGATCGTTTTGTCTGCTCAATCGTCAGGCATTGGAAGCGGTGGGCGGATTCGTCGAAAGGGGAGGTGAGGAGAACTACGACGTGGCATTCCGCGTGTTGGAGCAATTTGGCGAACCTGCAATCGGGCATGTTGCCGATGTGCTGTATCACCGGCTCGAGACCAACGAGGTGACGACGGATCTGGATCGCCGGCAGGAGGCGGGGAGGGAGATTGTAATCGAGCATCTGCGTCGTGTCGGCGTGGCGGCCGAGGTGCAACCCGGCTTGTTGCCTATGACTTACTTCGTCGAGTATCTGCACGACGAAAAACCGCTGGTATCGATTCTCATTCCCACGAAAGACCAAGTGCGATTTCTAAAACCCTGCGTAGACAGTTTGCTGGAGAAGACCACGTATCCGAATTACGAAGTCATCATTATCGACAACAATACCAGCGATCCGCAGGCGCTCGAGTATTTGCAAGACGTGGACACGGCCTACGATAATGTGTGCGTACTACGCTTTCCTCACGCCTATAACTTCTCGGCCATGAATAACGCCGCCGCACGCGAGGCGCGCGGCGAATATTTGCTGTTGCTGAACAACGACACCATGGTGGTTCAAAATAATTGGTTGGACCGCATGATGGACCAGGGGCAGCGTCCGGAAGTCGGCGCGGTGGGCGTGCGTCTGGTGTTCCCCGACCAACGCGTGCAACACGCTGGAGTCGTGGTCGGCATGCGCGGCACCGCGGATCACGTCGGTATCGGACTGCCCATGACCGAAGCGGGGCATATGGGGCGGATGCAGATGGTGCAGAACTACTCGGCGGTGACCGCCGCCTGTATGTTAGTGCGCAAGTCCTTGTATTTCCAAGTCGACGGTCTCGACGAGGAAGCGTTGAAAGTCCTGTTCAACGACGTGGACCTTTGCCTGAAACTCGGCGGGGCCGGCTTCAAGATCGTATGGACGCCGTTCGCGACGTTGATTCATCACGGATCCGCCAGCCTGCGGCCGCGAGACCGGAAGAGGCCCTCGAAGCCGGAAGACAAGGAACGCGCCCGGCAGGAGAACGCCACCCTCATCGAACGCTGGTTGCCGGCGCTGTGTGACGACCCCGCCTACAATCGCCATCTGAGTCTGTTCAAGCGTCATTGGGACTTGGAACTGGAAACCCAGGTGCCCTGGGATCGAAACCTAACCGGGCCGTTAAGAATCGTTGCCGGTGGTTTGGGTTACGGCTCGTGGCAATATCGTGTCGTGGAGCCACTGCAGACGCTGCAACGAGACGCACGCGCGCAGTGCGCGCTGCTGCCGAAAGAGAAAGACTATATTCGAATCCCTTCCATCGTGGAGCTCGAGCGGGCGAAGCCGGACGTGTTGCTGATGCACAACACCATTCACGACCTGCAATTGAACGGACTCGAACGCTATCGACGGTTCAACAGCGTGTTCACGATTTTTGGTCAGGACGATCTGATGTTTCAAGTGCCGCAGAAGAACCCATTGACCATTACCGGTTTCAAGGACATGAAAAAACGCCTGCGCAAAGCGCTTGCGTCCAGCGATCGCCTGCTGGTCACGACCGAGCCGCTGGCCGAGGCCTACCGGGGCATGATCGACGATATCCGCATCGTACCGAACTACCTCCGCCGTGACGTGTGGGGATCCCTGACCTCCCGGCGTCGGCAGGGCACCAAACCGAGGGTGGGCTGGGCGGGCGCGCAGCAACACCAGGGCGACCTCGAGCTCCTTACGGAGGTGGTCAAAGCCACGGCCGACGACGTGGAGTGGGTGTTTTTCGGCATGTGCCCGGACACGATCAAGCCGTACGTGGCGGAATTCCACAAAGGGGTGCCGTACGAACAATATCCCCGGAAACTGGCCGCTCTGAATCTCGATCTCGCGGTGGCGCCGCTGGAGCGCAACCGCTTCAACGAGGCCAAGAGCAACCTGCGGGTGCTGGAATACGGCGCCGTGGGCTGGCCGGTGATCTGTACCGACGTTGCACCGTATCGCAATGCTCCAGTGAAGCGCGTGCCGAATAATCCGCGCGCCTGGATCAACGCCATCCTCGAACGGGTGCACGACCTGGACGCCGCCGGCGCCGAGGGGGATCGTTTGCGGGCATGGGTGTTGAAGGACTGGATGCTGGAAGACCACCTGCAGGAATGGCAGGACGCCTTGACGCCCGTTTCCGCCTCCGTGCGCAAGGTTGCGGAGGGCAGCCGCTAGCGGTCGTTCGTATAACTGCTGATCAGTCCGCGGTGGGTCAAAACGCGGCCACGGCGCCGTCACAGCGTGGGTCCGACGCGCCCATGAGCACGCCCGTTGGCTCGCGCACGATGGCGCCGGCGTGGCCCATGATCTCACTGAAGGGCTCGACCAACTCCAGATCGTGGCCGGCGTCGCGCAGGGCGTCGATGACCGCAGCGTCGAAACGGTCCTCGATTCGCAAATTGGACTTCGGCTCGCCCCAGGTGCGGCCCAGCAGCCAACGCGGGGCCGTGACCGCGGCCTGCAGTTCCTGACCGAACAGCACGTGCCGGGCGAAGACTGCGGCCTGGGTCTGGGGCTGGCCTTCCCCGCCCATGGTGCCGTATACCATGATGCGGCCGTCGTGCAACCGCGCCAGCGCCGGTTGAATAGTGTGGAACGGTTTGCGCCGCGGCGTCAGCGCATTGCGGGCCTTCGCGTCCAGCGACAGAAACGTGCCGCGGTTCTGCCACACCACCCCCGTGTCCTGCAGCACCACGCCGGAACCGAACTCCCAATAGATGCTCTGAATGAAGCTGACGCAACGGCCCTGGTCGTCGATCGCGCCCAACCAGACCGTGTCACCTGAATTCGGATTCGTATCGCTCGCCGCGGCCTTCGACATGTCTATGCTGGACGCCATGTCGCTGACTGCGTCGTCATCGAGGAACGCCTTCGGATCCACCTCCATGTAGGCGGGATCGGTCACGTGCTCGTCCCGCACCCGGAATGCTTTCTTGGTTGACTCGACCATGCCGTGAACGAACTCGAAGCTTTCCGCCGCTGGGCAACGCAGTCGCTCGAAGATCGCGAGGTTCAACAACGACGCCAGGCCCTGTGTCGGCGGCGGCATGTTGTAAACGACG
>CAMYIN010000181.1 GCA_947258495.1 uncultured Gammaproteobacteria bacterium | reverse complement strand
CCGCGCGTGAGCATTTAACTTTAGCGAACCGCCGTGGTACGGACCCGTATGCCCGGTGGTGTCGGAGGGGCGGCGTCGCGAGGCGTCCCCCTATCCGGATTCAATCAGAACGGTTTCTGCATTTGATCGCGCGGAGCGGGCCGACTGACGGTTCGATAGGACTTCGCTTGCTTGTCGAGCTTCCGCTGCATGGGATCGCGTCCGCGGAGTCGCAAAATCATTCCTGTCGGCAACACCACCAGATAGAACACCACCGCAAGAACCACTCGGCTGACGACCGCGTTGATGGCGAGGCCGAACTTCATCCACAATCGATACACCGGGTTGAGGGTCATAGGTGCGGCCAGCGCCCATGACCCGAACAAGACCGCGATGATCCAGGGCCACCAGGGAAACTGGTATCCGAACAGCCACGGAAGTAAAAGGCCGAACAACACGGCGATGATGGCACCGAACGCGAGGCCGAAATCGCGCAGTCCCCGGCGATCGAGTTCAGGAATCGTGTGCATCGATCCAAACAGTTCCGCGGCGATTCTCCGCCATGGAGCAGGATTCCGGCGCATGGATGTCGCCCGACGCTCCGAAGATCGACGCGATTCCGGATCCGTATTCCCGTGCTAAATTGCTTTTTTTACTTCCCGTCTGCCGCATTCGGGCTTCAATCCAGTTCAAATTCCTGCTTCCAGGAATCGTCCTGCTGCCAGGGAGGCTGCTCGTCCTTGGAGAACACGAAGTTTTCGATCACCAGATAATCCATTTCGGTGCGCATGAAGCACCGGTAGGCGTCTTCCGGTGTACACACTATGGGTTCGCCGCGTACGTTGAACGACGTGTTCACCAATACCGGGCAGCCGGTAGCTTCGTTAAAGGCCCTCAGCAGGGCGTGAAAACGCGGATTGGTCTCGCGATGCACCGTCTGTACGCGGGCGGAATAATCGACGTGGGTGATAGCGGGCAGCGTGGATCGCGGCACCTTGAGCTTCTCAATCCCGAACAACCGCTGTTCTGCATCGGACAGCTCCCGCCGCAGGTCTTGTCGCACCGGGGCCACCAGAAGCATGTAGGGACTGGGCCGATCGAGTTCAAAACAATCGGACACGTGTTCCGCAATAATCGCCGGCGCGAACGGGCGGAACGATTCGCGGTATTTTATTTTCAGGTTCATGACTGACTGCATCTTGGGACTGCGCGGGTCGCCGATGATGGACCGCCCGCCGAGCGCCCGAGGCCCGAATTCCATCGCCCCCTGAAACCAGCCGATGACTTTTTCCTGCGCGAGTAACTTCGCAATACGCTGGAAAAGCTCGCTGTCGTCGATGCGTTCAGATTTCGCGCCGAACCGATCCAATTGTCGACGGATTTCCTCGTCGGAGTAACGCGGTCCCAGATAGGCGCCGCGCATGGCGTCTTCCCGCGCCGCCGTGCGGGGGCTGTTGTTGAACTGAAACCAGGCGGCGAGCGCGGCGCCCACGGCCCCCCCCGCGTCACCCGCGGCCGGCTGTATCCAAATATCCCGAAAAGGCCCTTCCCGCAGCAGGCGGCCGTTGGCGACGCAATTCAAGGCGACCCCGCCGGCGAGGCAAAGATCGTCCATTGCCAGCTCCCGGTGCACGGTGTTGCCGAGACGCAGAACCACTTCTTCCGTGACTTCCTGGATGGAGGCGGCGATGTCCATTTCACGTTCAGTGATTGCGCTTTCGGGTTTTCGGGGCGGGCCGTCGAACAAATTCGAAAAACGTTCGTTCGTCATCGTCAGCCCCGTGGTGTAGTTGAAGTATTCCATGTTCAACCGGAAGCTCCCGTCCTCCTTGAGATCCAACAAGTGGTCTCGAATGAGATCGGCGTATCGCGGTTCGCCGTAGGGCGCCAGGCCCATGAGCTTGTATTCGCCGGAATTCACTTTGAAACCTGTGTAATAGGTGAACGCGGAATACAGAAGCCCCAGGGAATGCGGAAAATCAATTTCCCATTGCGGCGTGAGAGCATTGTCCTCTCCCAGCCATATTGAAGTCGTTGCCCACTCGCCCACACCATCCATACAGAGTGTCGCGGCGCGCTGGAACGGGCTGGGGAAAAACGCCGATGCGGCGTGGGACTGATGGTGCTCGGCGAACAGCAGCGGCGGCAGATCCTGGGTCTTGATGCCCGCGATCGCGGCGAGCTCCTTTTTCAATACCATCTTGAGAAAGAGTTTTTCCTTCAACCACACCGGCATGGCCGCCAGAAAGGAGCGAAATCCGCGCGGCGCATAGGCGACGTAGGTCTCCAGCAGGCGCTCGAACTTGACCAGGGGCTTGTCGTAGAAAACGATCTGATCCAGATCAGAAATAGACAGCCCCTGGTCGTTGAGACAGGATCGTATTGCGTGGTCCGGGAACCGCGAATCGTGTTTCTTGCGCGTGAAGCGCTCTTCCTGCACGGCGTAGACGATACGACCGTCGCGAACCAACGCCGCGGCGCTGTCGTGATAGTACGCCGAGATGCCGAGAATATTCATCGGGACCTACATGGAAAAAAGTCTTGATTACCGTTCCGTGAGCGGTTGCGGGCCGCGAAATCGGGTGTTACTTTCGCCGCTCCGCAAAATTATAGTGTAGGCGTTCTACAATAGAAGTGAATCCTGTGCAATACGTTATCCCGGTAAACACCTCATCGCGGGCATGGACATATCGATGCCGGATCTGGGTCATTGCCTCACCGCAAGGGCGTCGCCGGCGGACCGCGCGATAACGGAGTTTTTCGATCAACGATCGAACGAAAACGCGGGCGGAACAACGATGCAGTCGATCCATCTCTACAATACGCGCACACAGCGCAAAGAACGGTTCATTCCGCTCGATTCCGCACGGGTCACGATGTACGTATGCGGCCCCACGGTGTACAGCTATGCGCATATCGGAAACGCGCGCCCCGCGGTGGTTTTCGACATACTCGCGCGATTGCTGCGCGAGGAGTTTCCAGGCGTGGTCTACGTTCGCAATATCACGGACATCGACGATAAGATCAACGCCGCGGCGGTCGAGCAAGGCGTTCCCATCGACGACATCACCGCGCGCTATACTCGTGCTTACCACAAGGACTTGGAGGCATTGGGCGTACTGCCGCCCGATGTGGAGCCTCGGGTCACGACGCATATTCCTCGGATCATTGATATGATTCAGGCGCTGCTGCGCAGCGAGCACGCCTACGAAGCGGAAGGTCACGTACTGTTTCACGTACCGTCGTATTCCGCGTACGGGCAACTCTCGCATCGCAATACGGACGAGATGCAGGCCGGCGCCCGCGTCGAGGTGGCTCCCTGGAAACGCGATCCCGCGGATTTCGTCCTCTGGAAGCCGTCCACCGCAGAGCAGCCGGGCTGGGACAGTCCGTGGGGGCGTGGTCGGCCCGGTTGGCACATCGAATGCTCGACCTTGGCGGACGTGCACCTGGGCGAAACCATCGATATCCACGGCGGCGGACACGACCTGATATTTCCCCACCATGAGAACGAAAACGCGCAGAGCACCTGCGCCCACGGCGGCAAGCCGTTCTGCCGCTACTGGGTGCACAACGGACTGATCACCGTAGAAGGGGAAAAAATGGCCAAATCGGTCGGCAACATCCTGCTGGTGCACGACCTGCTGCAACGGATGCCCGGCGAAGCGATACGCATGGCCCTGCTGGCGGCGCATTATCGGGGTCCACTGGACTGGACCCAGGACAGCGTGCCGCGCGCGCGGCGCGGCCTGGATCGTCTCTATCAGGTGCTACGCGACATGCGCGATATTCCGTTGCCGGAGGAAGGGACAGACGGCCCGCCCTCCGAGTTCATGGCTTGTCTGCGCGACGATTTGAACACCCCCAGAGCTCTGGCGGTTTTGTACGGATTAGTGCGTCGCGCGCACACCAGTACGGATCTAAAGGAAAGATCCCGGGTCAAAAGTGAATTATTGGCTGCCGGCGAGATCCTGGGTATCCTGCAGCAGGACCCGGAGGTCTGGTTCGGCGGAGCGGGCGAAGCCCTGGACAACGCGGAGATAGAACGGCTCATCCGTCGGCGCGAAAGCGCGCGCGCGGCACGCGATTTTCAAACAGCCGACGCCATCCGCCAGGAGTTGCTGGAGAAAGGCATTGTCCTGGAAGACGGCGCGCAGGGCACACGCTGGCGTGTCGAGAAATGAAGCCGGAGCGCGTGGCCGCAGGTACGCCCAATCCCGATCGGATTGCAACCAACACACCCCCGGTGGAAACGTCGCAAACAAGGCAATGTCCGTAGATCTCGAAACACCTGAGGAAATCCGGAACGCGGAAGACGAACTGGTTGGCGAATTCGATTTGTTCGATGACTGGATCGGCCGCTACGAATATCTGATAGATCTGGGAAGACAACTTCCACCGTTCCCCAGCGAATGGCAGACGGAGGAGAACAAGATCCACGGATGCCAGTCGCAGGTCTGGTTTCACACCAGCATGTGCGATGGACGTTTGCAGATCTCGGGCATCAGCGACGCGGCGATCGTGTCGGGCTTGATCGCGGTGTTGCTCCGCGTGTTCAGCGGTCGCAGGCCGAGGGACATCCTCGCGGCGAGGACTGATTTCATTGCCGAAATCGGCTTCGATCGGCATCTGTCTCCGACTCGAAGCAACGGCTTGAACGCGATGATCGACGCCATCTATCGACGCGCGGGTGACGCCGTCGCGGTCGAGTCCAACTGAGTCCGGCCGACGGTGCTTGCACGCTTCATCACCCGCGGCCGTCGTCCGCGCTACGACCGTACCGGGTACGAACCGGGTAATAAAGCGATGTCGAACGTGAACCAACAATGTCTGTGAGAACCCGTTTTCCGCCAAGTCCGACCGGATACCTGCATATTGGCGGCGCTCGTACTGCGCTGTTTTCATGGCTCTACGCGCGCAAGTACGGGGGTGCGTTCGTCTTGCGCATCGAGGACACCGACCGCGAGCGATCCACCGAGGAATCGGTGCAGGCGATATTCGACGGTCTGCAATGGCTGGGGCTGGATTACGACGAAGGTCCTTTTTATCAGACCGGGCGCATGGGCCGATATCGAGAGGTGGTCGAGCAGTTGTTACGGGAAGGTAAAGCCTATCGCTGCTACTGCAGCAAAGAAGAGCTCGATGCGTTGCGCGAACGGCAACGCGCGAAAGGCGAGAAACCAAGATACGACGGGCGCTGTCGGCAGCGCGATACACCCGTGCCGGGTGTGGACCCGGTGGTTCGCTTTCGTAATCCCCGGGATGGCGATGTCGTCATCGACGATGTGGTAAAAGGCAGAATAATCATTTCCAACGGCGAACTCGACGATCTTATCATCGCCCGCTCCGACGGCATGCCGACGTACAACTTCACCGTCGTGGTCGACGATATGGACATGCGGATCACTCACGTGATCCGGGGCGACGATCATGTCAACAATACCCCCAAGCAGATCAATATACTGCGTGCCCTCGGAAACGAACCGCCGAAGTACGCGCACGTACCCATGATACTGGGTGAGGATGGAAAACGACTGTCCAAGCGCCACGGGGCCGTGAGCGTTATGCAATATCGAGACGAAGGTTACCTGCCGGAAGCGCTTTTGAATTACCTGGTGCGTCTGGGCTGGTCTCACGGTGATCAAGAGATCTTTTCACGGCAGGAGATGATCGAGTTGTTCGATATCGGAGAAGTTCACCGCAGCGCCGCGGTGTTCAACCCGGACAAGTTGCTGTGGCTGAACTACGAATATATGAAGTCGTTGTCGTTGACGGATTTACGCGATCACGCCCGTTGGTTTTTCGGGAACAGGGGCATAGATATCGACGCGCAACCGAACTGGCATGAAGTCCTGAAGGCCAACCAGGAGCGATCCAAGACGTTGGTTGAACTGGTCGAGCGCAGCTTGTTCTTCTTTCGTGATGTCGACGGATACGACGAGAAATCGGCGAAAAAATTTTTCAAAGGTCAGGCGGGCGAGATCCTCGAGGAGCTGCGCTCCGAATTGGCCGGGATCGAACCCTGGCAACCGGAAACGATCCATCAATGCGTGCACGGTCTCGCTGAGAAACGATCCGTGGGTCTGGGCAAGATCGCGCAACCGGTGCGAGTCGCGGTCGCGGGCGTCGCGGTTTCTCCGCCGATCGATGACACGCTTGCAATTCTGGGAAAAGAGGCCACGCTCCGGCGCATCGATGCGGCCGTCGCATATATCAATTCAAGGGCTTGAATACGGTCGCGGCGTGCCGCGCCTCAATACTTGCGATCGAACTCTAGCCGTTTGCCGCGAACGTCGTCCCGAACCCTGCCGTCTTTGTAAACAAGCTCTCCATTCACGAGGGTGGCCCGCACGCTGGATTTGAACGTGTGGCGATAAAACGGAGACCATCCGCATTTGTACAATATATTGTCCTTCGTAACCGTGTAACTATCCCGCAAGTCGATCAACACCAGATCCGCCCAGTAACCCTCGCGTATGTATCCTCGGTGCTTGATTCCGAAGACCTCGGCAGGCGCGTGGCATGCCTTCTCCACTATTGTCTCGAGGCTGAGGCGGCCCCAGTGATAGAGCTCCAGGAGAATCAATAGAGCGTGCTGCACGAGAGGCAATCCCGCCGGGGCTTTGAAATAGCTGTTCTTTTTCTCCTTCCAGGTATGCGGAGCGTGGTCGGTAGCAATGATATCGATTTTCCCCGCGTTTACGGCATCGACGAGGGCATCGCGGTCACGCGTTGTCTTGATCGCGGGATTACATTTGATCAAGGTGCCCTTGCTTCGGTAGTCATTCTGGTCGAAGTAGAGATGGTGTACACAGACCTCTGCGGTGATTCTTTTCTCTCGAGCCGGGCCGGCGCTGAAAAGATCCATCTCCCTGGCGGTGGTCAGATGCAGAATATGCAGTCGCGTGTTGAACTCACGCGCGAGATCGAACGCAAGCGATGACGATTTGTAGCACGCCAGTTCCGAGCGAATCTGCGGATGGAATTCCATTGGGACATTTTCTCCATATTTTGCGCGGAAGCTCTCTTCGTTTGCGAGGATAATCGGCGTGTCTTCACAATGAGTCACCACCGGAACCGGCGATTCCGAAAATATACGCCTTAAGGCCTGCGGATTGTTCACCAGCAGATTTCCGGTAGACGCGCCCATGAATACCTTTACTCCGCAGGTTTCATTGTCGTTCAACGCTTGAATCTGGTCGATGTTGTCGTTGCTCGCTCCGAGGTAAAAGGCGTAATTTGCACGCGAGCGGTGTGCGGCCAAGTCGTATTTTTCGGCGAGCAGGGTGCGGGTGGTGGTCGGGGGTGAGACATTGGGCATGTCCATATAGCTCGTTACTCCACCCGCCACGGCGGCCGCGGATTCGGTGGCGATATCCCCCTTGTGGGTGAGGCCCGGCTCACGAAAATGTACCTGGTCGTCTATCATGCCCGGCAACATATGCAGACCCGTGGCGTCGAAGATTTCCGTACTGCCATCCGGGACCACCTCGGGAGCGATGCGAGCGATACGACCGTCTTCGATGAGTATGTCCGATTCGAATACGGCACCCTCGTTCACCACTCGAACGTTTGTTATCAACCGCTTAGACATGAGCAGGCTTTCGAATACAATGACTGAATAATGAGTGGCTTCCGATAGATTGCTGGCAATCCATGCACGTTATAACATAATTATGAATTTACGATTATGATTCCCGTATCGAGATCTTTAACAATCGTGCAGCCACGATCATATTCAGCAGGCCAGGATAGTAAGCAATGTCCGTTGTAATTACATTCCCAGACGGCTCGAACGAGGTGTTTGCAGATGCCCCCACCGGGTCCGAGATAGCCGATCAAATCAGCGCATCGCTGGCCCGAAACGCGGTCGCCGTGCGAGTCAACGGCGAATTGCGCGATCTGAATCGCCGCATCGAAGCGGATGCGACGGTGGAGGTCATTACCCGCGATAACGAGGAGGCGCTTGAATTGTTGCGCCACGACGCAGCCCATGTGATGGCGGAGGCAGTTAAGGAATTGTATCCCCGCACACAGGTTACCATCGGACCCGCCATCGAGAACGGATTCTATTACGATTTTGCCCGCGAAGAGCCGTTTACGCCGGAGGATCTGGAGAAAATCGAGAGTCGCATGCGGGAAATCGTCGACCGTAATGAAACCGTAACGCGCGAAGTGTGGGAGCGCGACCGCGCCATTCGATTTTTTCGAGAACAGGGCGAGGAATACAAGGCGGAAATCATCGAAGACATCGATCCGGCGCAGGAGATCACGATTTATCGACAGGGGGCGTTCGCGGACCTGTGTCGTGGGCCGCACCTGCCGTCGACCGGCCGGCTCGGCAAGGCGTTCAAACTGACCAAGGTCGCGGGGGCCTATTGGCGGGGGGATTCCCGCAATCCCATGCTGCAACGCATATACGGCACCGCGTGGTCGAACGAGAAACAGCTCAAAGCGTATCTGCGCATGTTGGAAGAAGCGGAACGGCGCGATCACCGCAAGCTCGGTAAGCAGATGGGTCTGTTTCATTTCCAAGAAGAGGCGCCGGGCGCCGTGTTCTGGCACCCGAAAGGTTGGACGATGTTCCAGAACCTCATCGATTACATGCGCGCGCGCCAGCGAGGCGCCGGCTACGTCGAGATCAACACACCGGATCTGATGCATCGCAGCTTGTGGGAGGCATCGGGCCACTGGGAGACGTTCGGGGAAAATATGTTCACCACGGAAACCGACGTAGATCGGACCCTGGCGATCAAACCGATGAACTGTCCGGGTTGCGTGCAGGTGTTCAATCACAGCCTGCGCAGTTATCGCGAACTCCCGCTGCGCATGGCGGAATTCGGAAAAGTACACCGGTTCGAGCCCTCGGGAGCCCTCCATGGGCTGATGCGCGTGCGTTCTTTCACCCAGGACGATGCGCATATCTTCTGCACTCAGGAACAAATTACCGAAGAAAGCAAAAGGGTTTGCGAGCTGGTGCTCGATATCTATCGTGACTTCGGATTCGACGACATCCACATCAAATATGCGGACCGACCGGAAAAACGGGTCGGTTCCGACGACGTTTGGGACGCGGCTGAAGAAGCCCTGCGTGCGGCGGCGGCCGCCACCGGTCTGGATTATTCCATGAACCCCGGAGAGGGCGCCTTTTACGGGCCCAAACTCGAGTTCGTGCTGCGCGACGCCATTGGTCGCGACTGGCAATGCGGCACCCTGCAGGTCGATCTGAATCTGCCGCAACGTTTGGGGGCGACTTACGTCGGGGAAGACGGGCACAAGCATACACCGGTGATGCTGCACCGGGCGTTGTTCGGTTCGTTGGAGCGATTCATCGGTATTTTGCTCGAGCACTACGCCGGCGCTTTGCCGTTCTGGCTGGCGCCCGTGCAGGTGGTGGTAGCAACCATCGTCTCGGACGCCGACGAATACGCGCGGAAATTCGCCGCGGCGCTGCGGCAGGCGGATATCCGCGTGGAGACCGATCTCCGCAACGAAAAGATTTCTTACAAGGTTCGCGAGCACAGCGAACACAAGGTACCGGTCATCGCCGTGGTGGGTCGCCGCGAGGTCGAAGAGGGAACCGTCGTCGTGCGCAGACTGGGCGTAAAACAACAAGATACCGTGCATCTGGATGCGGCGCTGGAGCAATTCGTCGTCGCGAATCGTCCTCCGGGCGAGACCAGGGCGGCCGACGAAGGGGGTGTCGTTGCGCAAAGCGCTTGATCTCATCCAGCGAGCGAATTTCCCCGTCCTAATGATGTTGCTGGCCGCGAGCACGGCGATCGCATCCGCCAATGACCAAGATGTGACACTCAATGGCAATCTTACGCAGGGCGGCCTGCTATACGGTCGGGTACCGCCGGGTTCTCACGTCACGTTCGACGGCCGGGCATTGCGGGTATCTGCGCAAGGACGTTTTTTGATCGGATTCGGCCGCGACGAGCCGTCGCAGGCCAGATTGCGGATTCGATACCCCAACGGTCGCAAGGAGCAGCGGGTGTTGAGCGTTGCGCGACGCACCTACACGGTACAGCGGATAGACGGATTGCCGCCGAAACAGGTGACGCCGGGCGCCGAAGACCTCAAGAGGATCCGGCGGGAGGCGAAATTGATCAAGGACGCCAAGCACCGGGATGGGGCGCATACCGACTTTCTGAACGGGTTCGACTGGCCGCTGAAGGGAACCGTAACCGGGGTGTTCGGCAGCCAGCGGATCCTGAACGGCACGCCCAAACGACCGCACTACGGTGTCGACGTGGCGGCGAGTACGGGTACGCCGGTTAAGGCGCCGGCCGGCGGTGTGGTCAGCCTGGTGCACGCGGACATGTATTTCACCGGTGGTACCGTTATGATTGATCATGGACATGGATTGTCCTCGATATTCAGCCACCTGAGCCGGGTACACGTCGCCGCGGGCCAATCGGTGGCGCGTGGCGCGCTGATCGCCGAAGTCGGCGCCACCGGTCGTGCCACCGGTCCACACCTGCACTGGGGAGTGAACTGGTTCGGGCGCCGCCTGGATCCGGAGTTGCTCGTCGAACCCATGCGTACGGCTTCGGACTAACATACTGCTGCTACTATCCGTAAGTGCGAGAAATAACATGAACATCTTGGAGACTGTTGTGGAACCACCTGAAATCGTCGAAGTGGAAGCTAACATCGAAACCGTCGCCTGTGACGGCGGCGGCGGCGTTTTGGGACACCCTGTCGTTTACCTGACATTCAGTCAAAAGGATTTCGTAGACTGCTATTACTGCGGGCGTCGCTTCGTCCGTATCCAGAAGATGCAGCATCCTACCGACGACTGAGCAATTCACGAACCGTGCCCCGGCATACACGTCATTCTCCGCGTTTGCCGCCCGCGTAGAATGTAAGCGTACGTGCACACCGGGGCGCGCGGCACCGCCGAACGCATTCGTTGTGATGGCGCGGCGCCCGAGCCAACCACCTGCCAGGAGAAATCCATGAAATTCGTATTATTGACAGCACCAATTCTCATTTCCGTGTCCGCCTGGGCGGGCGAACCGGTCTATGAAAGCGACACGCAGAAACTCAGTTACGCCATCGGTTACCAGGTCGGACGGAATCTGATGCACAACATTGAACGCGATAACATCGAGGTTGACGTCGATGCGCTAACCCATGCCATCGAAGACGTCCTGACGTCGGCGGAGCCGAGAATGTCTGCGGAGCAACGCCAAGCCGCGGTGCGCAACTTTCACGAGCAAGCCGAAAATAGAAGGGCCGAAAACGCGCAGCGGAACGAGCAAGCCAGCAGAGACTTTCTCGCCGCGAATCGAGCCAAGCCCGACATAAGGGAGACACCCAGCGGACTTCAGTATAGGGTAATCGCGGCCGGCGACGGGCCGCAGCCTGCAAGCACCGATACCGTCGTCGTCCACTACCGGGGAAGACTTACGGACGGCAGCGAGTTCGACAGCTCGTATCGCCGAAACAAGCCGGCTACCCTGCCGTTGACGGGTGTCATCAAGGGTTGGCAGGAGGCCATTCCAATGATGAAACAAGGCGCAAAATGGGAGCTCTTCATTCCTCCCCAGCTCGCCTACGGGCCGCGCGGTTCGGGCAGTCGCATTGGCCCGAATCAAACCTTGATTTTCGATGTCGAATTGCTCGAAGTGAAGTGAAAATTAAGAAATTCAGTACGTTACCAGACTAATATGACGAACAGCCTTACAGAGGCGCTGTGATGACCTGACGAGGTTGCAGATTCCACTGACGAATTGGGCCGCGGCGGCGCGCCGGCTGTACTAAACCTTAAGTTATACCGGATTAGACAAAGGCCAAGCGATGTTAACGACAGGAACAACCGTACTAGCCGCCGCAGGGGTGGCGGGCGCCGCGTCCCTCTGGTTGGCGCAGCGGCGCCACAGTGGCAAGCGACGCATCCCGCATTTTCGTAGAATCCGCTCCGTACTAAACCCCTCCCAGCGGTCGTTCCACGAAGCCCTGGTGCGCGCGGTCGGACCGAGACCGTTGATATTCGCGCGGCTCAACCTGGCCTATCTGGTCGAGCATCCCGGAGACGATCCCCAGTACCAAGCGCATTGGCGCCGGGTCTGCCGGCGTTGGCTGGATTTCGTCATCTGCAGCCCGACCACCATGAGTCCGGTGTTGGCGGTGAAACTGGAGACACGCCTGGAGCGGAAAAGACGTCGCCTGGGCGGCATAGACGTGTTGAAGGACACTCTGGAAAGCGCCCGCATTCCTCTACTCAGACTGCCTCTGGCCGAGACCTACGATCCGGCGGAACTCATGGAGAAGATCCGCTGGGTGCTGGTGAGCGAAAAGCAAAAATCCGACAGCGAATTGTTCGACACCGAAGAGCTCCAGGAGCTTCCCTTTGTCGTGGACTTCGCCCGGAAACAATTGCCGACCTTCGTTCGCTGGAGTGCCGAACTGCGGACGGTGACGGCCGGCCTGACGCGGGCCGTGATCCGTCACTGAAGAGGATACGTTCAATCACGGCGTCTCTCACCGCCCGGGCCTGAAGGCCGATAGGGCGATGGGGCGCGGGCAGGGCCGCGCAGCGGGCACTAGATAGAACCGTAACTCCGATCGCCGGCATCGGCCTACTTCTTTCCTCGGCTTCCCGGCAATGTCCGGAAAACGCGCGTAAGGAAGTTGAACAACCGTTAATTCGCGCCGTTTCGCCGTTTCGGGCCCTGCACTAAACCCGTTTAGCAGGTAAATAAATTCAGACAAATAAAATGCTAACTTCAAGTAGATTCATGATTAAGGCCCGATGACGTCGGTTTCTCCTTGATGACGGTGTTGGCGGTGTTGGTAGTGTTTCCAGGAATTTTGGTTTATCTTGAAACGTAGAACACGAAAACGCCGTCATGCCTTTTTACAATTCGATTTTTTTTATTTCTATCGCCGCCGTGGTCGCCATGCTCGGGGTGCTGGTATGGCGTCAGCGCGGGGGCATTCACGGTTTCCCGGAGTTCGACAAGCAACGCTCCCTCATGACCCCGCAGCAACGCGCACTGTACAGGGAATTGGTCAAGGTGGTCGGAAGCTATGCCGTGGTCGTACCCAGGGTGAACCTATCCGCGGTCGTCAAGCTTCGGGAAGACAAACCAAGATTCCAGAAACACTGGCAAAGAGTGGCGCGACACTGGCTGGATTTCGTCGTCTGCAGTCCGCAAAGCATCAGTCCCACCTTGGCGATAAAACTGGAAACGCGGGCGGACAGAAAGCGCCGCAAACTGGGGGGGTTCGACGTGATGCAAGATTGTTTGAAGAGCTCGGGAATCCCTCTGATCCGACTTCGTTCGGCGACAAAATACGATCCTAGCGAGCTCACTTTCGAGATACGAAACGCCCTCGTCAACGACAAAAGAAAAAAAGACGAGGAACTGTTCGTGACCGAGGAGTATCCCGCCCTGGCCTTGGCCCTGGCGCCCGAGGAAAGCAAGAAGCCCGACTATCTCTCCAAGATCAAGAACAAGACGATCGGATTGATGACCGCGGCGAAAGGTCCGCAATAAGGTATCTTGCGCTACCCGGCGCCTGGTGAGAGATGCAGGCTAGGTCGCCTGAGCGGCCTTTTTGCGCTCGATCCGCGCCCGAACGTCTTCCATATCCAACTCGCGCGCTTTGGCGATGAGTTCGTCCAGCGCCGATCCCGGAATCGCTCCCGGCTGCGAGAAGACGACGATCTGCTCTTTGAATATCATCAAGGTGGGGATTGACCGGATCTGAAAGGCCTGCGCCAGGGTTTGCTCCGATTCGGTGTCTATCTTGCCGAAGACAATGTCGGGATGTTTTTCCGAGGCCTGTTCGTAGACCGGAGCGAAGGATTTACACGGTCCGCACCAGGTTGCCCAAAAATCCAGAATCACGAGATCGTTCTCTTCCACGATTTCATGAAAATTTGTCTGGGTGACGTCTTGCGTGCTCATAGGCGCATTCTCTATTCAGGGTCGGGTGAGTGCGTGGAAGATCGTCTTGCGGATTTCGTCGACGGAACCGATGCCGTCTACGCGAACGTAGCGCGGAGCCGCCGGATCGTCAGCGGAACTCAATTTTGAGTAGTACTCGATCAGTGGTTCGGTCTGTGAGTGATAGACGTGTAAACGCTTGCGAACGGTCTCTTCATGGTCGTCGTCACGCTGGATCAAGGGCTCCCCGGTCAAATCGTCCTTGCCCTCGACTTTGGGCGGATTGAACACCGTGTGGTACGTTCTCCCCGATGCGAGGTGTACTCGGCGACCACTCATGCGTTTGATGATTTCTTCGTCGGGAACGGCGATTTCGACGACGAAGTCGACGGGTATGTCTTCCGTCTTGAGCGCCTCCGCTTGGGCTATGGTTCTGGGAAAGCCGTCGAAAAGATAGCCGCGTGCGCAATCCGCTTGTTGAAGACGGTCCTTGATGAGACCCACTATGACGTCATCGGGAAGCAGTTTTCCAGCCTCCATGATCTCTTTGGCCCGTTTCCCCAAAGGCGTGCCGGCCTGCACCGCCGCCCTGAGCATGTCTCCGGTGGATATCTGCGGGATGTTGAACTTTTCTTTGATAAAGTTGGCTTGAGTTCCCTTACCGGCGCCGGGACCACCGAGCAGAATAACTCGCATTGAGACCTCCCAGAATGAACTATGCTTGGAATCCGGTTCGATGGCGACTTTAACATATCGGCTTCCCGGTATTCCCAAAAAAACACAATGACCCCATATAAAAACTGCAGCATTGAGTTCGTCGGAGAGTCTCGTTAGCGAAGTCGTCGAAAACGCGAAATACCATTGTCATGAATTCTGACGACAAGCAAACGCGCCGGTTCGGCCGCTTCATGGTGTTTTCGGCTTGGATCTTGATGGCGATGATGCTGACCGTATTGTTCTCGAAGATCCTGTCTCGGCAGCAGAATCCGAATCAGAGCGTACAGACGACGATTGCGTCGGATGGCAGCCGGGAAGTCGTGCTTGAGCGAAACAGATCGGGGCATTACCTGGCCAACGGAACCATAAACGGGCTGTCGGTGGAGTTTCTCCTGGACACGGGCGCCACCAATATCTCGGTCCCGCAGCGGATAGCAAATCGGCTGGGTTTGAGACGGGGCCCGGCGGTGAGAACGCGCACGGCGAGCGGAGTCGTGATTACGTATGCGACACGCCTCGATTCGGTCACCCTCGGGGAGGTTTCCGCTAGCGGAGTCGCGGCCAACATCAATCCGCATATGCCCGGCGATCAGATCCTGCTGGGGATGAGTTTTTTACGGCGTTTCGACCTACTGCAACAAGGTGATCGGTTGACGATCCGTTCTCCGGCGCGTCGGTCGCGTTGAGTTTCTCCCGCAAACGGCATTCGCCGTTCAGCCGACATTCAGTTTCGCTTCAGGCTCAGTTCAGCACGATCCGCATAAGCTTTTCACCACGATCAACAGACTGTGAGGTAGGAACATGCGAAGCCTTTCTATGTTGCTGTGCTCCTCGGCGATGGCCATTGCGGTCGTTAGTCCGGTTTCCGCTGGGGCACGACCCGGTAAGGCATTCTACGATTACGCCGCCGTCGAGCGCGTCACGCCGATCACCGAGGTAGTGCGCGTGGAGACGCCGCGCCAGGAATGCTGGACCGAGAGCCGTACGAGACTTGGATACCGGGGCGGTGCACAGACGTACACCCCGGAGATAGTGGGCGTCATAATCGGCGCCGCAATCGGAAACCGGTTCGGCGACGGCCGCGGCCGGGACCTAGCGACGGCGGCCGGTGCCGTGCTCGGTGGTTCCATCGGTCACGACGTGAAGCGTCGCAGGCAAAGTTATGCCTACGCCGAGCCGGTGGAGCATTGCGAAGTTCGCCACGAGTATTACGACGAAGGGCGAGTCGTGGGCTATGGGGTAATCTACCGCTACCAGGGCCGCACCTACCATACGCGATCGAACCACGACCCGGGCGAACACCTGAGGGTACGAGTGCGTGTTGAGCCGGTGGAGTAAATAGCTGGGCACTATACGCGGTAGTATAATCCGCAGGTCGCCCACGTTGGCTCGGCGGCCAATCGAATTGATGAAGAACCTTCGATATTTCACTCTGATCGCCGCTATTTTTTCGTCCACGGCGGCGCTGTCGGCGCCGCCGAACGATGCGGCCGCGGTGTGCGGCAAGCACGCAGCTGCGGTTGCCAAGGATCGCGCGGGAGCGAGAATTCTGGCGGTGGAGACCCGCCGGCTCGACGGGCGATTGATGTGCAGAGTCAAGATACTCACCCCGCGCGGAAGGGTTCGTAACGTCTATATCGATCCGACAACAGCGCAATAAGGGTACGCACGATGGTCAGCCTATGCGAGTGCTAGTAGTGGAGGACGAAGTCGGTATCCGCAATCAACTCACGAGCCGATTGCGAAAGGAAGGTTTCGTCGTCGACGCCGCCGAAGACGGTGAGGAAGGTTTGTACTACGGTCGAGAATATCCTCTGGACGTCGCCATCGTGGACCTGGGGTTGCCTGCACTTGACGGCATCGAGCTGATTCGGCGCTTGCGTAAGGAAGGTCGGGTATTTCCGATCCTGATTTTAACCGCCCGTTCACGGTGGCAGGAAAAAGTCGACGGTCTCGAGGCGGGTGCCGACGATTATTTAGTCAAGCCGTTTCACATGGAAGAGTTGCTGGCTCGAGTGCGGGCGCTGGTGCGCCGCGCGGCCGGTATTGCCGGTACCACGATTCAATGTGGGCCGGTATCCCTCGATACCAGCAGCCAGGAGGTCGCCGTGGGCGGAATTCCTCTGCAGCTCACAGCCTACGAATACCGACTGCTGCAATACCTGATGATGCATGCAGGCAAGGTAGTTTCCAAGTCCGAACTCATTGAACACATCTACGAAGACGACTCTGATCGTGACAGCAACGTCATCGAGGTTTTCGTCGGACGACTCAGGAAAAAACTGGATCCCGGCAATCGTATTAAACCCATTGAAACACTGCGGGGAAGGGGTTACCGCTTCAAGCTCTCTCACACATCGTGACGCTTTCTCTCAACAGCCGCTTGCTGCTGGCAGCCAGTGCGGCGTCAGCGGTTTTTCTCGGCGTCACGGGTCTGGTTCTCGACCGAGCGTTTCGCAGCAGCGCCGAGACCGCGGTGCGCAATCACTTGCAGGGCCAGCTCTATGCTTTGCTCGCCGCGTTCGACGTTGATGCCGACGGCCGATTGATCGTCCCTTCGGAGCTCCCCGAGCCGCGTTTGGCGAGGCCGGAGTCCGGGCTCTACGGGCGCATCGTAGACGATCGCGACGTCGAGGTCTGGCGTTCCGAGTCGCTCGTGGGAAGGGGGCTTCCGAGACGGTCTCGCTTGTCTCCGGGCGTGAGCGTATTCGAGCGCATCGCAGCCGGGGACGGCGAGGAACTGTTCTGGTTGCGATTCGGTGTTTCCTGGGAGCTCAGCGGCCGGACGCCCTCCGAATACGAGTTTACCGTCGCCGAGGACCCCGCCGATTTCACTGCGGAGGTGGGCAGTTTCCGGCGGAGTCTGTGGTTGTGGCTCGGCGGTGCCGTGCTCGTGCTGCTGGCGGTACAGGGGGCGGTGCTGCGATGGGGCCTCACCCCCCTGCGGTATGTGGCCGAGGAGATCTCGGCAGTGGAAAGGGGAGAGCAGGCCACACTGGAACGCGATTACCCCACGGAATTGTCCGGCTTGACGCGTAATATCAACGCGTTCATCGCCAACGAACGTCGTCAGATCGAGCGTTACCGTAACACTCTGGGAGACCTCGCACATAGCCTGAAGACGCCGTTGGCGGTGATTCGTGGACTCGTGGAGACGCGGCAGTCGGCGAACGACGACGAGATTGCCGCTCAGGTCGATCGCATGGCGGACATCGTAGATTATCAGCTCCGGCGTGCCGCCGCCGCGGGCAGACGTACCCTGGCGGCCCCGGTCGACGTGGGGGCGAGCGTCGATAAGATCGTCAACTCGCTGCGCAAGGTATATGCCGAACGGGAACTGAAGGTTTCCGTGGAGGTGCCGCCCCACCTCAAGTTCTACGGTGATGAAGGCGATCTGCTGGAAGTAATGGGAAATCTGCTCGACAACGCATTCAAGTGGGCACACGAGCGTATCGCGGTCCACGCGGAGTCCGATGCCGTCGGAGCACGCAGGCCGGGCGTACGCCTGACCGTTGTCGACGACGGCCCCGGGATTCCCCAGGACCTGCGGGAAAATGCGGTCGAACGCGGGGTAAGCTCGCGCGACGATACCCGGGGTCAGGGGCTGGGGCTGGCGTTCGTCAAGGACATCATCGAGGCCTACGGCGGCTCTTTAGATCTCGAGGTTCCCGGCGGCGGCGGTCGCGGAACCCGCGTTCGAGTCGAATTTCCGACGGCCTGACGCCATGGCTTGGTGGGGAAAACTGATGGGCGGCGCGTTCGGTTTCATGCTGGGCGGCGCCGTCGGCGCCACATTGGGCGCGGTGCTCGGACATCAATTCGACAAGGGCATGAAGAACGTCGCGCACCGAATCCATTTCGGTGACGCGGAGCGCAGGCAGACGGTCTTTTTTACCGCCGTTTTTTCCGTACTCGGACACGTTTCCAAGGCGGACGGCCGCGTGAGTCCGAAGGAAATCGCGATGGCGGAGGAAGTCATGCGGCAAATGCAGCTTTCCGCGGACCAACGCAAGGCCGCGATCGGCCTGTTTCAGCAAGGTAAGCAAGCGGATTTTCCGCTGGATGACGTCCTGCAACAGCTGCGCCAGGAATGCGGACGGCGCACCACTTTGCTGCAAATGTTCCTGGAGATGCAGATACAGGCCGCGCTCGCGGACGGCGAGCTGGACCGCAGGGAGAAGCACGCCTTGCTCCATATCGCCGAAAGGCTGGGTTTTTCGCGGAGACGATTCGAGCAAATATTGCGTTTTATCGAGGGTGCTTCGGCGTACGAGCGGACCAGCCGCAATCGGAGAACTCCCACTGTTGCCGATGCCTACAAGACCCTAGGTGTGACCCCGGCGGACGACGACGCCGAGATAAAGAAAGCTTACCGGCGCTTGATGAATCAGCATCACCCGGACAAGCTCGTGGCCAGGGGCTTGCCGGAGGAGATGATCAAAGTGGCCACCGAAAAGACCCAGGAAATTCGTAAGGCCTATGAGCAGATTCGCGATGCGCGACGGCGGCATTGAGCGATGAATCGGTATCGCCGGCCGCCAAAGTCTCCATCCCGGCCCGCAAGGCCCGAAGTCCGTTCGCGTGCATGCTATTTATCGGTTTCCGACGACCTGCTGATTCTTTCCGCCGGATCGGGCCGGAGCAGACGTCGAGTTGCCCCCAAGGGACAATATTCGGAATAATGGAAGCCAGTATCGAGTGAGGGAAAAAACATGACCATGGCAATTCGCGTTCATGAGACCGGCGGGCCCGACAAGCTCTGCTGGGAGGAAATCGAAGTGGGCCAGCCCGGTGTCGGTGACGCGTTGATCAGGCACACCGCCATCGGCTTGAATTTCATAGATATCTATTTTCGCGAGGGGGCCTACCCGCCGCCGCATCTGCCTTTCATTCTGGGAATGGAGGCGGCCGGGGTCGTAGAGGCCGTCGGCCGCGGCGTCACGGAGGTGTCGGTCGGGGACCGGGTTGCGTACGCGGGCGCTCCCATAGGCGCTTACTGTGAACGTCGTCTGTTTCCCGCGGAACGTCTGGTGCGGCTCCCCGATGCGGTCGGCGACGTCACCGCAGCGGCAATGATGTTGCAGGGAATGACCGCGCAGTATCTACTGCGCCGGACCTACAGCGTGAAGCCGGGTGACGCGATCTTGTTTCACGCCGCGGCCGGCGGTGTGGGCGCGATCGCGTGCCAATGGGCCAAGCATCTCGGGGCGACGGTCATCGGCACCGTCGGAACGGCGGAAAAGGCCGAGTATGTGCGGGGACTGGGCTGCGATCATCCTATCGTCTATACGCAGGAGGATTTCGTGGAAAAAGTCCGCGAGATCACGGCGGGCGCGGGTGTTCCGGTCGTATACGATTCGGTTGGCAAGGATACGTTCGAAAAGTCTCTGGATTGCCTTCGAAAGTTTGGCCTGATGGTGAGCTACGGACAATCCTCCGGCGCGGTCGCACCGATTGCCCCGGCGGTCCTGAGTAAGAAGGGCTCGCTGTACCTAACGCGCCCGACCTTGTTCGACTACATTGAAAAACGTTCCGATCTGCTGGCCTCTTCCACCGAACTGTTCGACGTTGTCGTTCAGGGAAAGGTCAAGATCGGCGTGCGGCAGACCTATGCCCTCGAGGACGCGGCGCGCGCGCATCGGGATTTGGCTGAGCGCAAGACCACCGGGTCGACGGTGCTCGTACCCGAATAGTCGCCGCCTGCGGCCGTGGTGTAAGAGCTCTCCTTACCGCGAGTCAATCAGCCGTCATGTACCGTTTGAACCGACGTCGTCGTCTTTCAATCTGTCCACGTCGAGCTGTGAGACGGCGCGCACGGTCTTCACGATCTCTACGACCAGCATGAACAATGCCGTGGCAATGACCGCGAGACCGGCGACGTCAATCAGCGTGAGTCCCTGTTCAAAGCCCAGCAGCCGAGTCAACCATCCTTGTTCGCCGGTCGCTCCAGGGTACCAGGACAGGGGAGCACCGAAATCCGCGAACGGCTGCACAAGCAACAGAACGATGACCAGGAGGTGAAGCTCGGTGGGCCCGAATGCCGGCAATTCCATGACGCGGGTCAGTTCCGCCTTGATCAGCCCGTTGATGATGAGCAACAGATAGAGCGCTATCACCGCCAGACCGATGATGAAATGCGTTCCTTCGACCAGGAACAGACCCATGCCGATGAACACGACGCTCAGAGAATCGCCGAAATGGTCGAGATAGAAACCGAGCTTGGTGGTCCCCCTGGCGCGGGCCACGATCCCGTCCAGAGTATCGGCGAACCAATGCATGAAGATGAGAACCGCACCGAGCACGCACATCCAGCGCGACCACGAGGTCAAGTAAAGACTGACGCCGGCGGCAAAGGCCGCGAGTATGCCCATGAAGGAAATCGCGTTGGCGCTGAGACGCTCGGGAACAATCGGCAACAACTTCGGGAAAAACCGTTTCACCCAGGGGTCGAAGGGGCTGTTTTCAATCTTTTTCAACGCACGCGCACCGGCCGGACCCAACGAACGAGTTGAGTGTTTACCATAAAAATATTCTACAACTTATTGTTAGTTATGTAGAAGCATCCGGGGCATTCGTCGCGGGCAAGGTCACCGGCGGCGGTGCGGTCCAGCCGGGGGCGCGATGCTCCGCAACCACCGTGGTGTACAATCCGCCCCGCACGTTGAAGGCCGCAGACAGGCGCATGAAGCGCGGTGCGAGGGCGGCAACGAGGTCGTCCAGGATCTGGTTGGTGACGGCCTCGTGAAAAGCGCCCTGATCGCGGTAGGACCAGATGTACTGTTTCAACGACTTCAATTCAACGCAGCTTGCTGCGGGTACGTATTCGAGTACGAGGATTGCAAAATCCGGCTGCCCGGTCTTCGGACACAGGCAGGTGAACTCCGGAATGCGAATACGTACGGTATAGTCGCGATCCGACTTGGGGTTGTCGAAGGTGTCCAGATGTCGGCGCTTTCGTGTAGGCATGTTCCTGGTTCATATGTTACGTTTGCGCGTTGGATTTTAACGTAATTCATTTTATCGCCGATAACGCTTCCGGTTTGCTCGAAACTGTGCCATCCATTTGGATTCTTCCGCCATTGTCACTCAGCGACAGACGATGCGTTTGAAGCACATCAAATTATCCGGATTCAAGTCCTTCGTCGATCCCACATCGCTGTCGTTCCCGGCAAATCTCGTGGGGGTTGTAGGCCCCAACGGGTGCGGCAAGTCCAACGTCATTGATGCCGTTCGCTGGGTCATGGGCGAGTCATCCGCGAAAACCCTGCGCGGAGACAGTATGGCGGATGTCATCTTCAACGGTTCGTCGGCGCGTAAGCCGGTCGGCAAGGCAGCGGTGGAGCTGGTGTTCGACAATAGCGCGGGCAAGGCGCCTGGAGCGTACGCGGGCTACGGTGAGATCGCAATTCGCCGCGAACTGGCGCGGGACGGCCAATCTTCCTATTTCATTAACAAGACTCGCTGTCGGCGTCGTGACATCACCGACATCTTCCTGGGCACGGGACTTGGACCTCGGTCTTATTCCATTATCGAGCAAGGCATGGTGAGCCGCATCATCGAGGCCAGGCCCGAAGAGCTGCGTACCATGGTGGAGGAAGCCGCAGGCATTTCGAAGTACAAAGAGCGCCGAAGAGAAACGGAGACGCGCATTCGCCATACCAAAGAAAACCTGGAACGCGTGGAGGACATCCGGCAGGAACTGGAAACGCAGCTCCGACGACTGAAGCGCCAATCCAGCGCCGCGGCACGCTACAAGACCCTGAAGCAGGAAGAGCGGACATTGCGGTCGCAGCTTTTGAGCCTGCGATGGCGGGGGCTCGACCAGCAAGTCGACGCGCACGATCTGGAGTTGTCGAAGATTCAAACGCAGCTGCAGGCGCAGATCGCGGAGCAGCGCGAACTGGAAACGGACATCGAGCGACTGCGTCAGTGTCTGCAGGAGGCGAACGATCAACTGAACCGGGTTCAGGGCGATTATTATCAGGTCGGCGCCGACATTGCCAATAAGGAACAAAGTATCGAACACGCGAAACAAACACGGCGTCAACGCGGGGAGGAGCTGAAAAGACTGTCGACGGAGTACAGGGAGGCGCAGGATCATTTGGTTGCCGATCGAGGGCGGCTGGGCGAATTGCAGACCCAGTTGGCTTCTTGCCGGGAGCGCACGCTGGTAGTGAAGCGGGAACTAGGCTCGGCGGTCGAGGCGCTGGAATCGGCGGACAGCGTGTATCAAGGCTGGCAGGCCGAATGGGACGAATTCGGGCGCGATGCCGCACGCCCGGAGCAGGAGCGGGAGGTGCAACGCACGCGCATCGATGAGCACTATCGACAGATTGAGCAAGTCGCTAATCGCCAAGTTCGTCTTGCCGAGTCGCTAGCAGCGATCGAGGCGGCCTTGGCGGAGAACGATACCGTCGCTTTACGCACCGAAGTCGAGCAATTGGACACCTTGTTCGAGTCTTTGGAGGAGGAGATTCTGGGGCTGGAGGGCCGCATTCAACAGCAACGCGAGCTCGTTGAGCGGACTGAGGACGAGTTGCACGACGCGCAGCACCGCTACCAGGTGAAGGCCGCCAGACTTCGATCCCTCGAAGAGATCCAGGCGGCCGCATTGGGCGCAGAGGATGAGGACGCGGTCCGATGGTTGGAACAAACCGGTCTCGTCGACTGCTTGCGCCTGGCCGGCGAAATCGAAGTCGAACCCGGGTGGGAAAAAGCGGTGGATTGTGTACTCGGTGGGCGGCTCGGAGCGGTACGTGTTGATAGTCTGGACGGAGTCGCCGCGGATATTGCTTCCTTCCGCGGGGCCGGTCTCACCTTGTTGGAGAACAGCGAAGAGACGCGCGCCGACGATTCTCGGCAAACGCTCCTTCACAAGGTCGCTTCAGGTACTGCAGATCTGCAATCCTGGCTGGCGCACGTGGCAACCGCCGAAGACATCGGCGAGGCCATATTGCGCCGGGACGGGCTCGCCTCGCATGAGTCCATCGTCACCCGCGATGGTGTTTGGGTGGGGCGAAACTGGCTGGTTCTGGCGCGCGGGGAGGGCGCCAACGCGGGTGTCCTGGTTCGGGACAGGGAAATCGAGCAACTGACCCAAGAGACCCAGGGTGTGGAGAAAGAGATCAAAGAATTGAACCAGCTGCTGGACGATTACCAGCAACGATTGACGGATTGGGAGCAACAACAGGCCCAGGCGCGACAAAGTCTTAGCGGCAAGGCCGCGCAGCGCACGCAACTGCACAAGAAACTGGGCCACGCCGAGGCGCGCGAAGCCGAATTGAGGACTAGGCGAACGCAGATCCGCGCCGACCTGGGTGAGCTCGATGAAGCGCTGGAAAGGGCGGAATCCGAACTCGTCGAGGCGCGCTCTAGACTCGAAACCGCGCAGCGTCTGTCGGAAGACTTTCGCCACCGGCATTCCCACCTGTCTTCGGAAAGGACCCGCCTGAGGACGGCGCTGGACCAGGCGAGGGAGCAGGCCGATGCCGCCCGCGAGGCTCGACACGTGCAGGAGTTCGAGGAAAAACGTCTGCAGGCCGAAATTGAATCGCTGCACAACTCCATTGCGCGCATGGAAAGCCGGCAGTCCTCCATGAGTCAGCGCGAACACGAATTGCGCAATCTGCTCAACGACGACCAAGCGCCCGAGGCGATGTTCGAAGAAGAATTGAAATCTTTGTTGACCAGGCGCCTGGAGGTCGAAACGCTGCTGGCGGAGGCGCGGAAACGCGTCGAGGGCCTGACGGCGGCTATCCGCGAGCAAGATCAGAATCGCACGGAGCATGAGAACGCCGCGCAGCAGATTCGCGAATCCCTGGAACAATCGCGATTGGGGAGGCAGGAACTGCTGGTTCGCCGGGACACACTAATCGACCAGATCAAGGAAGCCGGCGCCGAACCGACGGCGGTTCTCGCCGAGTTGCCGGAGGAGGCGGACGCGCAGGGGTGGGAAGAGCAACTCCAAAGGGTGACGGCACGGATTGACCGTATCGGCCCGGTGAATCTCGTCGCCATCGAAGAGTACGAAGAGCAGTCCGAGCGTAAGTCGTACCTGGACAAGCAGCATCTCGACTTGTCCGAGGCCCTGGCCATGTTGGAAGAGGTGATTCAGAAGATAGACCGCGAGACCCGGTCACGCTTCAGGCAGACGTACGAGAAACTGGACAAGCGCTTTCAGGAATTCTTTCCACAATTATTCGGCGGCGGCAGCGCCTACCTCGAGCTCACGGGCAGCGACCTTCTCAACACCGGTGTAGCGGTCATGGCGCGACCGCCCGGCAAGCGCAACAGCACCATCCATCTGCTTTCGGGTGGCGAGAAAGCGCTCACCGCCGTGGCCTTGTTGTTTGCCTTTTTCGACCTCAATCCGGCGCCGTTCTGCATGCTGGACGAGGTCGACGCCCCCCTGGACGACGCCAACGTTGAACGCTATTGCGGGACACTCAGAAATCTCTGCGAACGCACGCAGCTGATTGTCATCACCCATAATAAGATCACCATGGAGGCGGCCAGTATCCTGGTGGGAGTGACGATGGCGGAGCCCGGGGTATCGCGACTCGTCTCCGTCGATGTTGACGAAGCAATGGAATTCGCGGCGCAATGATAGAGCTTCGTACCGCCTTGATCCTCGCGGGCATCGTCCTGTTCATAGTCATTGTGATTGTTTCCTACGACCGTTACCGGCTTGGGCGCATACGCAAACAGGAATCACGCATGCACGAATCCGATGCCGACTGGCAGGATCCCGTGCTGGTGCGTCGCGAAGAGTTGGACCGCGATCCCGCGCTACCGACGGAATTGGGCGATACGATATTGTCTCCGGAACAGGAATCCAACGAGCCCAGCATTCGACTGGACGCGAACGAATTCGACGAAGAGTTGCGCGATGCGCAGGAAGTCGCGCATACGCCGATTCATGGAATAGACATTCGCGTCACCAACAAGTCCAAGGTGCACGAGGACGACCTCGACATCGATTTCGTCGCACGCATACCTGGAAAAAACGTCATCAAGCGGGATACCGCCCTCGGCCTGTATCGGCAGTTCGAGTACGAGCTGCACAAGCAGCATCGTATCTACGGGCTGAGCCATCCGTCGAAAGTCTGGGTCGATCTGGAGCGCGAACCAGAATCGGCGCGTTTTACGCATTTCGGAATGACCCTGCAACTCGCGGATCGAAGCGGACCCGTAACCGAATCGGAACTGAATCATTTTTGTCAAATGGTATTACGATTCGCCGAAGTATTTGGCCGCAGGTTCAGTTTTTCCGTCGCGTTTGAAGAGGCGCTGGAGCGGGCAAAGGCCATAGATGAGGTGTGCAAGAAATTCGACTCGCTGGCGATTCTCAATATTCTCGTGCGTCAAGGGCGTGGTTTTAAAGGCGTAGATATCGACAAGAACGCGCGTGATCTCGGTATGGATCTGAATCAGCGTAATTTTTACCAGATGCACCGCGCCTCTAACGTCGGATCCCCCATTCTTTTCAGCCTTGCCAACCTGTTCGGAAACGGAGAATTCGACACTGCCGACATGGAAGATTTTTCCACCGACGGCCTCACGCTGTTCATGAACATACCCGCGACGTCGAGGCCCGCCGAGACTTTCGAGCAAATGGTCGCGAGCGCAAAAACGCTGTGCAATCGTCTGAACGGCAAATTGGTGGATCAGAATCGAAAAACGATGACGGATCAAGGTCTTGAAAAGATCAGTCAGCAGATACGCAAGCTCGAGCGGGACATGGAAAATGCCCGTATTCCTCCCGGCGGGGAGCTGGCCAGTCGCCTGTTCTGAGCTTACACGACGCCGCTCGATGATCTTCAATGCCGCCTCCAGCGCATGCGATGTCCCAGGTGCAACTGCCTTGCTGAGTCCCGGCGCGGGCGATCGCCATGAAGAAACGGACTTCGATACACCTGCAAGGGATTCGAAACCGGTAAGCCTATTACGGTCGAGTGGTATCGGCCCTCGGCACTGCGATAGTTGAGGTAATCATGAGCACAGAGAAACCCATCGTAGATGAAAAGGATCTCGAATGCGTGGCGAAGTTTGAGGTTCGATTCACGGGATACCTGGATAAAGACGGCTCCGCGGTCCGCCGGTTGCCGGAAATCGCCGACCTTCCCGATGCGCTGATTGCGTTGTATCGTTCCATGGTGCTCACGCGAACGTTCGATCAGAAAGCCATCGCGCTGCAGCGAACCGGTAATCTCGGCACCTACGCGTCGTCGCTCGGTCAAGAAGCCGTGTTCGCCGCTCTGGGCGCGGTCATGCGGCCTGAGGATGTGCTCGTGCCCTACTACCGAGAGTATGGAACACAGCTCATGCGCGGCGTGACCATGACCGAATTATTTCTCTATTGGGGCGGCGACGAACGAGGTATGGATTATGCCGGCCCGCGGCAGGATTTTCCCATCTGCGTGCCTATCGCAACGCAGGTCCCGCATGCCGCCGGCGTTGCACTGGCGATGAAGTATCGTGGGGAACCGCGCGTGGCGGTGACCGTGTTCGGGGACGGCGCGACATCGAAGGGCGAATTTTATGAGGCCGCGAATGCCGCGGGTGTATGGAATTTGCCGTTGGTTCTGCTGGTCAACAACAATCAATGGGCGATCTCGGTCCCGCGGAGCGAACAAAGCGCATGTCAGACGCTCGCACAAAAGGCGATCGCTGCGGGCATCAGCGGGGAACAGGTGGACGGCAACGACGCGATCGCGATGTTCGATCGGCTCTCCGCCGCCGTTGACAAGGCACGCAATGGAGGTGGCCCCAGCCTGGTAGAGGCGATTACGTATCGTCTGTCTGACCACACCACTGCGGACGACGCCAGCCGCTATCGCCGCGACGAGGAGATAAAGACGCATTGGGATTACGAACCGATCAAAAGATTGCGCCAGTATATGATCGCGAAACAATACTGGGATTCGCAACAGGATGAGGCTCTGCAGCAGACCTGCCGGCGCGAGGTCGAGGAAGCCGCACAGGCCTATCTGAATACCGCGCCGCAGAAGCCGGAAAGCATGTTCGACTACCTCTACGAGACCTTACCGGAAACGCTGCGGTCTCAGCGCGACGAGTTGGCGACAACGGAGCAACAGAGCCGTGCCTGAGCTTAATCTGGTCGAGGCCGTCAACGCGGCGCTGGCGTTCGAGATGGCCGCGGACGAAAACGTCGTCGTCCTCGGCGAGGACGTCGGCGTCAACGGCGGTGTGTTCCGCGCCACCGTCGGTCTGCAGGAGCGATTCGGCGAACAGCGGGTTCTGGACACGCCCCTGGCCGAGGCGTTGATCGCAGGGCTGTCGGTGGGAATGGCCTCCCAGGGGCTGCGTCCGGTCGCGGAAATTCAGTTTATGGGGTTCATCTACCCGACCGTGGATCAGATGCTGAACCACGCGTCTCGACTGAGGAACCGAACCCGCGGCCGGCTGACCTGCCCCATGGTGTTGCGCGCCCCGTACGGCGGCGGCATCCATGCGCCGGAGCACCACTCCGAGAGTTACGAGTCCATGTTCGCCCACATACCCGGCCTGCGGGTGGTCATTCCGTCTTCGCCCGCGCGTGCTTACGGCCTGCTGTTGGCGGCCATCAGGGATCCGGATCCGGTGGTCTTTCTCGAACCCAAACGCATCTATCGCCTGATGAAACAGGAGGTGGAGGACAATGGGGCTAGTCTGCCTTTGGACACCTGCTACACATTGCGCGAGGGGACCGACGTCACGCTGGTTTCCTGGGGCGCGATGTTGCACGAGACCCAGCAGGCCGCCGATCAGCTGGAGGCGGAGGGCGTCGGCGCCGAGGTCATCGACGTTGCGTGCCTGAAACCGATCGATACCCGAACCATACTGGACTCCGTGGCCAAGACGGGGCGCTGCGTCATCGTCCACGAAGCGGCGCGGACCTCGGGGTTGGGTGCCGAGATCGCGGCCCAGATCGCCGAGCATGGTTTGATGAATCTCTATGCACCGGTGCAACGGGTGACCGGCTACGACACGGTGATGCCGCTGTACCGGCTGGAGGGCTACTACCTGCCCGGGGTGGAACGCATCGTAACCGCGGTGCGGCAAGTCATGGAGTTCAGTTGATGGCGACAAAGATATTCAAACTGCCCGACCTGGGCGAGGGGCTGCCCGACGCCGAGATCGTGAAATGGCACGTTCAGGTCGGAGATTCGATCAGCAAAGACGCTCCGTTGGTTTCGATGGAGACCGCAAAGGCGGTGGTAGAGATCCCCGCACCCTACGACGGCACCGTTGCCAAGCTGTTCGGCAACGAGGGCGATATCATCACCACCGGCAGCTCCCTGGTCAGCTTTACCGTCGAAGGCGTGCAAGAGCAGGAGCAAGTCTCCCAGGATAAGGGTACCGTTGTCGGTAAGGTAGCGGTGGGCGACAAGCTGGTGCGGGAAGGGGCGATGCAGGTGGGCAAAGCCGCGATCGGCATCCGCGCGACGCCCGCGGTGCGCGCCTTGGCTCGCAAGCTCGAGGTCGATCTGAAATTCGTCACTCCGAGCGGGAAAGACGGCGCCATTACGGCCGCCGACGTGGAGCGCGTCGCCAAGATCCTGAAAGAAGTCGGTCCCATGGAGCTGCTCAAGGGCCCGCGACGGGCAATGGCGCGGAACATGTCCGTGGCGCATGCCGACGTCGTCCCGGTCACGGTATCGGACGATGCGGATATTTACAACTGGAAAAACGGTGACGTCACGATAAGGCTGGTGCGCGCGATCTCCGTCGCCTGCGACGCCGAGCCTGCGCTGAACGCCTGGTACGACAGTCACGCCGTGGGACGCCGCGTCCTGAAAAAGATCGATTTAGGCATCGCGCTGGATACCGAAGACGGCTTGTTCGTTCCCGTGCTGCGCGATATCGGTAACCGCGACGCAGACGATCTTCGGCGCGGGCTGGAGGCGATGAAACAGGCGGTGCAGCAACGCAACGTCCCGCCGGAGGAACTGCGCGGCTATACCATCATGCTGTCCAATTTCGGCTCGTTCGGCGGTCGCTATGCGAACCCGATATTCCTTCCCCCAACGGTGGCCATACTGGGAGCGGGCCGGGCCCGGGACGCGTTGCTGGCCGTGAATGGAAAGCCGGCCGTGCACAGGATTTTGCCTTTATCGCTCACTTTCGATCATCGCGTGATAACCGGAGGAGAGGCGACGCGCTTTTTGATGGCGGCGATCGCCGACCTGGAAACACCGGTGTAGCGTCGTCCGCTCTTGCGCTGCAGGGTCTCCGGTTGCCGGCGGCAAGAGACTGTCGGGTCGGAGGAAACGCGGACCGAGTTTAACGATTTCCGAGATACGGGTATTTCGCAAGGACAGTGCAGAAGTGAGGAAAAACCCCGGGACACGCCGTGAATACGTCCCTGTAGGCTCGAGGCCAGCTTCCCTGCCGGTCACGGTCCCGGCTATTCCTCCTCGCTTCTGCCGGTGTTGGATGCGAGACCTGAAAATGTTTCCGGGACACGCC
>CAMYIN010000180.1 GCA_947258495.1 uncultured Gammaproteobacteria bacterium | reverse complement strand
CGGCGCCCTGGTGGCCCTGGACGGCAAGCTGGTCGGCATCAACACCGCGATCATCGCCCCCGGCGGCGGCAACGTCGGCATCGGCTTCGCGGTGCCGGCCAATATGGCAAAGGCGGTGATGGGTCAGCTCCTCGAATACGGCGAAGTGCGGCGCGGGCGCCTCGGTGTCTACATTCAGGACATCACGCCGGATCTGGCGGAGGCCCTGGGAAGCAAGAGCGTGCGCGGCGCCCTGGTGACGCAGGTGGAGCCGAAATCCAGCGCCGAGCTCGCCGGGATCAAACCGGGCGACATCATCATCCGCGTCAACGATCAGGACGTGCGCACGTCCACGGAATTGCGCAATACCATCGGCTTGATCCCGGCGGGGCGCCGGATTGAGGTCACCCTGTTGCGCGACGAGCAGCGCATGCGCGTCGAGGTCGAGCTCAGCGCGGACGCCAAGGAGGCCGCCAAGGCCGTAATGGCCGAGCGCCTGGCGGGAGCGGTGTTTCAGGACATCGATCCCAGGACCGCGCGCAGTACAGAGGGCGTGCTGGTGGCGGACGTGGAGCGGAACAGCCCCGCCTGGCACAAGGGGCTGCGTCCCGGCGACGTGATCGTATCGGTGAATCGCCGCCCGGTGAAGAGCGTGGACGAGCTCCGCGGCGCGCTGGATGACGCACGCCAGACGATCGCGCTGCGCATAATCCGCGGTAACATGGCCCTGTATCTGGTGATCCGGTGAACGCGCCGCGCGGGGTCGGCGAGGCCGGCCGCAACGCCGTCAACGGACGAGGAAATCGAGTATGCGGGCGATCAGATCGACGCCGGAACCCTGGGGGCGGGCCTGGGACGCCTGACGCTGGTGGTCGATGCTGGAAAGCAGCCTTGCCGCCTTGGCGTCGTGCTCGCGGGTCTGTTTCGCCCACTTTTCCGCCCTATCGAGTCCGCCCGCCCGGACCCAGCGCAGCACGGTGTCCAGTTCCCCCAGGTCGAACCAGATGCCGTGGGCCTTGCAGGTGTCTACCAACACCCCGCTGCGCCGGCCGTAATTGCGCCGGTGCATGAGCGTGTCGCACAGCGGGCACTTACGGTAAAAGGGCGCTGCGCGATCGCGTTCGCCGTCGCCCCGACCGCGGTACTTCTCGTGGGCAAAGGTCGTCGCCGACACCGCGCTGCCGCGGAAGCGTTCCTCCAGCAGCTCGAACACCACGTTGTCGAGCCACAGTCCTCCGCAGGAACCGCATTCCATGACCGACACACGCGGATCGCCGAGCGCGCGGCTGTGCAGCGGCCGGTCTTCTCCGCAGGCGGGACAGGCGTATTGCGTGGCTTCTCCCGCCATTTCCTGGGGCGCGATGGGGGTGGCGCAGTGATGGCAGAAACGCGCTCGATCGCTGATCCTCGCGGCGCACTCGGGACACAGGGTGTGGAGGTCCCGCTCGTGGAGCGTGAAATCGGCGCCGCAGTACCGACAGGCGGGCTCCCGATCGAGCCGCACACCACCGCAGGCCGAACAGCGCACCACCGCGGCGTCGTGCCCCACAGGCGCGGGCACGGTGATCATTTCGCCGCACCGGCAATGAAAGCGGTCGCCGGCGCGCCGCCGGCTGGCGTCGTACTGGCGCTCGCAGTGATCGCAAGCCACCAGGTGCCTGAGAACGGGATTCGAATCGGGCGTTTCGCTGTCCATGGTACCGGCTTCCATTATAGCCGAGCGGTCTGCCGGGCACGCGCTACCAGGTATCGGTGGTCACACAGGGGCCACCCCCAGGCTACCGGCCTGCACCTGTGAAATCTTGATACACCCGCTAAAAAACGTGGTGCGGTCCCGGTAACGCGATTACAATCCGGCCGCGAAACGGATACAAATACCGATGGCAAATCCCGCATCCAAAAAGGTGATTTACACCGCCCTCGTCGGCAACGGGCTGATCGCGGTCACCAAGTTCATCGCCTCGATCATGACCGGCAGCTCCGCCATGCTCAGCGAGGCCATACACTCGGTCGTCGACACGGGCAATCAGGGCCTGCTGCTGTTCGGAATCAAGCGATCGAAACGCCCGCCGGACTCGAACCATCCCTTCGGCTACGGCATGGAGCTCTACTTCTGGACGTTTGTCGTCGCCATACTCATTTTTGCGGTCGGCGCCGGGTTATCGCTGTACGAAGGTATACACAAGATTCAACACCCGGTGGAAATCCAAAAACCCGTGATCAACTACGTCGTCCTGCTGCTGGCGATGGTGTTCGAGGGTTTCGCCTGGTACGTGGCCTTCGACGAGTTCCGGCGCATCAAGGGCAAGCTCGGGTACTTCGAGGCGGTCCGGCGCAGCAAGGATCCCACCGTGTTCACGGTGCTGTTCGAAGACTCCGCGGCCATGTTGGGACTCATCGTCGCCTTCCTCGGCATCGCCGGCGCGACCACGCTCGGGGTGCCCGAACTCGACGGCCTGGCTTCCTGCACGATCGGGGTCATCCTCGCGCTGACGGCGATGCTGCTGGCCTACGAGAGCAAGAGCCTGCTCATCGGCGAGCGCGCCCAGGTCGAGGTCATCGGCGGCATCCGTCAAGTCATCCTCAAGCGCCCGGAGATCATCGCCGTCAATGAAGTCTTGACCATGCACATGGGGCCCAAAGACGTACTGCTGAACATCAGCGTGGACTTCGACGACAGGGTGACGTCGGTGCAGGTGGAAGACGCCATTTCCGACATGGAAACGCAGATCAAGGAGCGTTATGCGGAAGTGTCCCGCGTGTTCATCGAAGCCCAGAGCTGGCAGCGGCATCGCGAAAGCCAGAAGTGGCCCGAAACGACGACCTGACCATGATTGACGCCATACTTTTCAACACCGAAGGCGACGCCCGCGAAGCCGGTGGACCGGAACTGATCGACAACTGGAAGCAGGATGGGGAGTCCTTCCTGTGGATCGATCTTTACGACGTCGACCCGAAAGAAGAGGCGCGCCTGCTGAAAGAGCAGTTCGCCCTGGACGATCTAGCGATTCAGGACGCGCAGCGGAAACGGCATCCGCCGAAAATCGAGGCCTTCAGCGATTACACCTTTCTGTTGTTCAAGGCCTTGCCCGAGGACGCCACCGGCCTCGAGTTCCAGACCATCCAGCTCGCGGTGTTCGTCGGCGACCGCTTCCTGGTCACGCGGCACTCCGGCCCCTCGCCGAGCGTGCGCATGCTTCGTGACGAGGCTATAAAGAAGACCACGGCTGCGTTCAAAGGCCCCGACGCCCTCGCCCTGCGGCTGGTGCGCATCATGATCAACCGCTACCTGCGCCTGATCCTGGCGCTGGAGCCGAGGCTGGAGCAAATCGAGGACGAGATGATCGAAAATCCGCACGACGAGCTGCTCGCGGAATTGATCAAATACAAGACCAATCTGAAAAAGTACCGGCGCGTGTTCGTGTACCACGTGCAACTGCTGCTCGAACTCAGGAAAAATCGTTTTCCGGGCATCGCGGACGACCAGACCCACCTAGTCAACGACGTATACGAACACCAGGAGCGCGCGAGCAGCCTGGCCGAACTGTATTACGACACCGCGTCTGATCTCATCGACGGCTATATATCCGTCGCCTCGCACCGGCTGAACAACATCATGAAGGTCTTGACCATCATTACCGCGATATTCGTGCCGCTGAGTTTTCTCGCCGGCATCTACGGCATGAACTTCGAAAACATGCCGGAGCTGCAATCGTCGAGAGGTTATTACATCCTGCTCGGCATCATGGCGTCGATCGTCCTGCTGCTGCTGTACGTATTCAGAAAGAAGAGCTGGTTATGAAGCGCGTCCTTACACTGGCCTTCATCGTTGCGCTCGGTTACTCCATCGCCGCCATCGGCCAGAATACGACGCCGGCGGTGCCCGATCCCGCGAGCCTGACGGCCGACTGGTGGAGTTATTTCGTCGTCGACAAGGAGCAAGACAAAGCGGCTCTGACCGAACGCGTGGACAAGGCGGTCAAGCTCTGGAACGGCATCAAGCAGGCGGCGGCGGAGCAGGCCAACGATGAGCTCGCGGCCAAGCTCGACCACATTGTCTCCCTGGCGCTGAGCTTCGAGACCATTCGCGGCGCAGCGGAAATCGACCCTCTTCCGCAGCGCGTTGCGCGCGAACGGTATTTTGCGAACGACTATTCCGAGCTGCTGCGTCAGGTGCTGCGGGCGGGGTACGACCACGCGGCGCTGGCGGAGGAAGATAAGGCGCTGCAGGACGTGCTGACAGAGATCGAACGCCAGCAGTTGGCGAATAAGACCGCGTACCTGGAGATGCACGCTTCCGCGCCGGACCGCCTGGACAAAGGCGTGGACCTCATTGACACCCGGCTGCAACTCGAGATCGGCAAGGAGCGGCTGCGACGACTGGCGGCGGTCAAAAACCGGGATGCGAAGCACCTGGAGCGGCTGCGCGGTGAACTGGAGGCCGCCGAGTCCCGCCTGGTTGCCGACGCGGCCGAGATTGAGCGCTGGGAGCAACGCGCCGCAGAGGCCCGGGAGAACGTCGCCGAATTCAACAGAAAGCTGGTGCGGACGCGACTCGAGGAACCCATGGCGACGGAGCTCACGCCGGAGATCTCCGCGCAGTCGCATCTCGTCAAACGCCGCATCCTGTTGCTCGAGACCCAGAGCGCGACGGCTCAGGCTACGCAGATGAAGGCCACCTTCATGGCGCGCTTGTTGGAACTGCACGCGGACGAGGAGCGCAAACCGTCCGAGGATCAGCGTAACGCGTTGCAGTCCCAATACGAGATTGTCAAAGCACTCCGCGCCAGGCTGGCCGGCTGGCGCCGGACCGTGCCGCAACTTCGGGCGCAGACACAAAGGCAGAGACTGGAAGCAAGCGGAACGCCCCTCGAGGAAGTCTACGAGCGCGCGCTCGCGATCACCGCGGAGGTGGAGCAGAATCTGCCGAAGCTGGAGGAAGCATTGGGCGAAGCGGCCAGCCTCAACGACAGGCTGGAACGATTGTTCGTGCAGCGGGAAAGCGGACTGGAGCGCGGCGTAGGCCTGGCGAAGGACGCCGCGCGATCGAGCTGGCAGACGGCGAAGAACGTCACCACGAAGAGCCTTTTCGAGCTCGGCGAAACGCCGGTTACCCTGCTGGGTCTGGGCAGGGTCATCCTCGTTCTGGTCGTCGCGTTCTGGATCTCGAGGCTGCTTCGCCGGGCGCTGGCGCGCGTTGCCGAGCGGCGAGAAAACATCAGCCAGAACTCGGTGTACATTCTCGGCCGGGTGATGCACTACGTGGTCCTCGTTCTCGGCATCGTCATCGGCTTGTCGTCCATCGGACTGGACTTTACCAAGTTCGCGCTGTTCGCCAGCGCGCTGGGCGTAGGCATCGGCTTTGGATTGCAGACCCTCGTCAGCAACTTCGTATCCGGCTTGATCATTCTGTTCGAGCGAAGCCTCAAGATCGGAGACTTCGTCGAGCTGGAATCGGGCGTCCACGGCGAAGTCAAGGAGATCAACATGCGCAGCACCCTGATCAACACCAACGACAACGTGGACATACTCGTCCCCAACTCCGAATTCGTCGGCGGGCGCGTCACCAACTGGACGCTGCGGGAGGCGTCCCGCCGCGTCCATATTCCCTTCGGCGTGGCCTACGGGACGGACAAGGAGCTGGTGAAGAAAGCCGCGCTCGAAGCCGCCGAAGCGGTGCCCTGGACCCAGATGGGCCATGAGAAGCGCGTGCCCCAGGTATGGTTCACAGAATTCGGCGACAGCAGTCTGAATTTCGAGCTCGTATTGTGGCTGAGGCCGGAAGCGGTGAAGCGGCCGTCCGCGGTGCACGCGGCCTATCTCTGGGAGATCGAGACCAAGCTCCGGGAGTACGATATCGAGGTGCCTTTTCCACAGCGCGACCTGCACCTTCGCAGCGCCTTCGGGAAGAAGGACGAAGGCGCCTGGCCGCTGTTCGGCGGGGTTGGCGGAAAGACTTGACAGAGAGGAGTCTTCGGCTGAGCGAAGTTCTCACGGGACCTCAAGGCGCCGTCATCGAGCTGCCGACGACGGCTCTCCGAGCGCGCTCCGCCAGCGCCCGTTCGCCGGTGACATTGCGCAAATCCGACACGCAACGAGGGACCTGATCATGAAAGTCATTGCAGATCTTTGCGTAGTACCGATGGGCGTCGGCGTATCCGTATCCGAGCACGTCGCCGCGTGCCACCGCGTATTGACGGAAGCCGGATTAACAACGCAGCTGCACGCTTACGGGACCAACATCGAGGGCGAATGGGACGACGTCTTTGCCGCGATCAAGCGCTGCCACGAAGTGGTGCACGGACTCGGCGTCCCGCGTATCTCGAGCACGCTGCGCTTCGGGACGCGGACGGACCGCGCGCAGACCGCCGACGATAAGATCCGCAGCGTCGAGCAGAAATTGTAGCGACCCCCGGGGCCCGCGTCGAGGCGGTGGAACAACCGCAGTGCGGTCGGTGTCGGCGTCCATTGTGCTGCGTTGCAACACCGGCCACGCATGCAAAACCCGAAACACCGTCTAAAATAAATCTATCGACCCCGGGGGGTTGTCCATCATCATCTGAATGAGGAAGCGATATGGCACACATGAAACTCCAGAAGGAAAACGACACGAAAAAGTACGTTCTGTTAGCTTTTCTGGTGGGCGTTTTTGTCTTTCTCGTGGTCTAGTTCCCATTCGATCTATATAAATCGGGCCCCGCCGGAGCCGGCGAGCCCTAAGGTATCAGGCAAACTCGACCGTGATCCTGCGGTTGAGCTTGCCTTTCTTTTCTATCTTTTTGATACGGACCCTGCCGATCTCCGAACTCGTCGCCACGTGGGTGCCGCCGCAGGGCTGCAGGTCGGCGCCCTTGAAGTGCACAAGACGCACTCGCCCGCTCCCCATCGGCGGTTTCACCGACATCGTGCGCACCAAGTTGGGATTGGCGGTCAGCTCCCGGTCCGTGATCCAGCGCACTTCCATGGGATGGTCCTCCTGAATGAGTTCGTTCAGACGCCTTTCTACCATCGCCTTATCGGGGGGTTCCGGGAGGTCGAAATCCAGGCGTGCGCTGCCGTCGCGGACCGACCCCCCGGTAACCGGGGCATCAATGACCGCGCACAGCATATGCATGCAACTGTGCATACGCATGAGGCGGTAGCGGCGGTCCCAGTCGATACGCAGGGTGACGCGCTCGCCGACATCGGGCAGTGCCGCAGACGGTTCGGGAATATGCCGGTGCTCTCCCGTCTCCCGGTCCCTGCGCGTATCGATGATCGGGACCTGGGATCGGTCCTCACGAATCACCACGCCGACGTCGCCCGGTTGTCCGCCGCCCTCGGCGTAGAAAACCGTGCGGTCGACGCGGATACCGCGCGCATCGACCCCGGTGACGCGGGCACTGCATTCACGCAGATAGGTGTCGGTCGTAAAGAGTTCCTCGGTCATTCCAGGCACCGTCGCTCAGCTATAGGTTCAACGTACTTTCGTTCTAACCGGGATCGGGGCATCGGCACTTTTACTGCGTTTTCAAGAGCTTGTGGCAAAACACCGAAGGCCGTCTACACTAATTGATGAACGGCGCGGAAATGCCGACGTTGGCAATTCTCCCCGTTTGTGATACCAAGCTCAAATTGATCGGGACTTTCCTAGTAAACCTGGATCTGGTGCAGCCGGATTCCGTCCGGGGGCGTCTGTAGTCTTCTTAGCAGCGGTCGAGATGCAAAAACTCAACAACGACCGGCGGCGTACGATTCGCCGGGAAATCAGAACGCGTGTGCGCTTGCGCGTAGGCGACACCAACGCATACGAAAACGCGCACCTGGTGAATCTGGGAAGATTGGGCATGTATCTGATGACACGTACCCGGCTGCGCCTGGGTCAAGAGATAGAAATCGTCACGCCCTGCGAATTCGACGAGGACCAGATCAAGATCCGGGCCAGGGTGGTGCGGCAGGGGAACCATCGTTGGTGGGGCCTGTTCAGCTACGGTTGCCGAATACTGCACGCGCATTGATCCGGTGCCGTAATCCTTCCTTGCTCTTGCTGAAGAGCCGCTCTAGGATTGCAATCTCGACGTCACCGGTGGATAGTTAGTGGCGATGACGTTTGTGTAGCGGACTATTCTATCTGCAGGTAATGACTACGCATGAAGATTCGCGTTGTTGGATGTGATGGCGGTGTCGCACCGGGTAGCGAAACTACGTGTTTTCAAGTTCATGAATCCCTCCTGATCGACGCAGGAAGCGCATGCACGGGTCTGGATATCGACGCCCAAAGGAAGGTAACGGATGTATTGCTGACGCACGCGCATCTGGATCACATCAGGGACCTCGGGTTTCTGGCCGATAATCTGTTTGGCGAAACCGAAGGAGTGACCATACACGCACTGCCCGAGGTCAATCGCATTCTTCGGAAGCATTTCTTCAATTATGCGATCTGGCCGGACTTCACCAGAATCCCCTCTCCGCAGGATCCGTTTTACAGACTGCACGACATCGAGCCCGAGAAACAATATGTGTTCGGCGAGGTTTCCGTACTCCCCGTGCGTGTCGATCACACGGTGCCGACGGTGGGATTCATTGTGGAGGATTCGACAACGGCAATCGTGATCAGCGGCGATACCGGTCCCACGGAAAGATTATGGCAGATCTGCAAGAGCTACAAGAACATCAAAGGTTTCCTGGTCGAGCTTGCTTTTCCCCACACCCACCAGGAAGTCGCGAACGCGGCAAAGCACTATACGCCCGCTACGCTCAAAGACGAGCTCGTAAAGTTCGAGCGACCGGACACGCCCGTCGCGCTGTATCACCTCAAACCGAGACACAAACCAAGGATTGAGGCCGAAGTCGAAGCCATGGAGAATCCAAATCTCCGATTCCTGAAGAACGGAGAAGTACTGACGTTCTGACTCGCGCTCCCGTCCCCGCGCAACATTTCCGCTCCAGGCGTCAATTCCCGGGCCGGTCTGTGTTATCTTCGCCGTCAAAGAAAGACGGCCCCAACGCTTATGGCGAAACTATCTGAGATCGGGCGTCTGCTGGCTCGGCGCGGGCTTCTGCTCGATCAAGTCGGCGACGACACAGAACTCACTGCGATGTCCCCGGCCGAGCGCGCTGCCGCGGGAACGCTGGTGTGTGTCGACGACGCCGAATTTTGCCAATCCGTCTGCGACGCCAACCCCGGTGCTGTCATCACCAGCGAATCCTTGAAGTCCCGCTTCCGCAGCAGTCTGATCGTTTCCTCGAACGTCAAGCTCGCCCATGCCGTCGTTCGTGCGGAGTTCTTCGACTACAACGTACGGGAATCGGAATGGGGCAAGCGGCACCCAAGCGCGGTAATACACGAATCCGCGCAGGTGGCTCCTTCGGCAATGATCGGTCCTGGTGTCGTCGTCGGCCGCGCCGCCGTCGTTGGAGACAACGCCGTTCTGATGGCCAACGCCGTCGTCGAACACGATGCGATCATCGGCGATGACACAGTGGTGCACGCCGGCGTGTTCGTAGGACACGAATGCAGCGTCGGACGACGCGTGATACTGAAGCCGGGCTGCGTCATCGGCGCCGAGGGGTTTGGTTTCATTCAAGATGAAAACAAGAAAAGTCACAGAATCCCGCAGCTCGGAACCGTCGTCATTGAGGATGACGTCGTCGTAGGCGCCAATTGCACCATCGACCGCGCCACCTACCTCGAGACTCGCATCAGCTCGGGATGCAAAATCGACGCATTGTGCCATATGGGACACAACGTGTTTCTGGGCCAAGACTGCATCATCGTCGCGCAGACCGGCATCGCGGGATCGACCCGGTTCGGCAACCGGGTCATCGCCACCGGGCAAACCGGCACGCTCGATCACAAGATGGTTGCAGACGACGTGATACTGGTGCACCGCTGCGGAGTGACCGAGGACATCCGCGAACCCGGCGTATACGCCACCACGCCTCCGCAACCGTTCGTGGACTATCGACGCAACATCGCCACTTTCCGCAAACTCTACGAATTGCGTAAGCGGCTGCAGAAACTAGAAAAGATCGTTACGACCCGCGGCAAATAGATATCCTCCGCACTTCCGCGCATCAGCTTGAAACTTCTCCTCAACGCAGTAGTCCCGGCCTTGTACAAATGGATCATCAGCGCGATCATGATGACGTGCCGCGTGCGGCGACTTGGCCACGAACATGTGGAGGCGCTGCAATCCCAGACGCAACCCTGGATTTACTCCGCCTGGCACAACAACACCGCGGTCGGGGTGTGGGACATGCGTAACGAAGGTTTCGCCATGATGGCGAGCGCCAGCGATGACGGGGAATTGATCGCGCGGGGAATAACGGCCTTCGGCAACATGCCGATTCGAGGATCGACGTCGTCGCAGGGGGGCAGGGCCATGCGCGACATAGTGCAGGCCCTGCGCAGCGGTCGATCGGCGGCGGTAACGCCCGACGGGCCACGTGGACCGAAATACGAACTGCAGCCCGGGTTCCTGTGGATCGCAGTCCTTTCCGACTGCCCCCTCGTTCCCTATCACATCGAGGCATCACGTCAGTGGGTGTTGAAGAACAGCTGGGATCAACACAAGATCCCCAAACCCTTCTCCACCGTGTTTGTGTCGACGGGCGCGCCGTTCTACGTGGACGGGAAACGCCTGCGCGCGGACAAGGAGGGGGTGGTGCGTGAATTCGAACGGCGCATGCGCGACAACGTGCTCGAATGCGAAAGTCGCGCCAAGCCGGGACCGGAAACCGGGTCGTCGTGAAACAGGAGAACCGCTTGTTGCTGAATATCGGGCGCCGGCGTCGGAGATCTACGTCCTGCCGCAACGCGCGGGCTAACCCCTGATCAAGGTGCCGACGCCCTCGTCGGTGAACACCTCGAGCAGAACCGCGTGCTCGACCCTGCCGTCGATAATGTGGGCGCTGCGCACGCCGCTGCCCACCGCATCCAACGCGCACCGGATTTTGGGTAGCATGCCTCCGCTGATGATGCCGGTTTCTATGAGTTTACCGATCTGAGCGGCGCTGAGCCCCGTCAACAGATCGCCTTTCTCGCTCAAGACTCCGGGTGTATTGGTGAGCAAAATCAGCTTTTCAGCGCCCAGGGTGATGGCCAGCTTCCCGGCAACGGTATCGGCGTTGATGTTATAGGTATCGCCGTCCTCGCCGACGCCGATGGGCGCAATGACCGGAATGAAGTTCTGCTCGTCCAGCGCCGCGACCAAGCGCGGATCGATGGAATCGACCTCGCCGACGTGGCCGATGTCGATGATCTCCGGTGCCTTCAACTCCTGCGCCTCGTCGCGCAGTTTCAAGCGTCGGGCGCGGATCATGTGTCCGTCCTTGCCGGACAAACCCACGGCACGCCCGCCGTGATTGTTGATCAGGTTGACGATTTCCTTATTGACCAGGCCCCCCAGCACCATTTCCACGACGTTCATGGTTTCGAGGTCGGTGACCCGCATGCCCTGAACGAATTCGCTCTTCTTTCCGATGCGTTCGAGCAGATCGCTGATTTGCGGACCGCCGCCGTGGACGACGACCGGATTCATACCCACCAGCTTCATCAGCACCACGTCGCGAGCGAATCCGTCCTTCAGGCGCTCGTCGACCATGGCGTTGCCGCCATACTTGATGACCATGGTCTTGCCGTGAAACCGCTGTATGTACGGCAGCGCTTCGTTCAAGACTACGGCGATGTTTCTGGCCGCTTCCTGAGTAATCATGGGTGCTCCTCGAGTCGGTGCACGAATACTATACCCGAATTGCTGAACACGAGAACCCGACCCCTCACCGCTTGAAGGCGTCGCCATGATGACGAAGGGCCGCGCACGCGGCCCTTCCCGGTTCCGGGACAAGCGACGATCGATCTGCGGTTACGCGACCTGCACTTCGATCTTCTTGGGGATCACCGCGTCGGTCTTAGGCAGTGTAATGGAGAGCAGACCGTCCTTGTATTCGGCCTTAATCTTTTCCCTGTCGATCTCGTCGCCGATGCGCAAGCTGCGGACATATTTCCCGTAACGCCGCTCCTGGCGGATGACTCGACCGGCGTTGCCGGAACCGTTGTCGTACCCGGCCTCGGCATTGATGGTCAACACGCCGTCGTGGATGGTGACGTTCAAGTCTTCTTTCTTCACACCGGGCAACTCGGCCTTGACAACGTAGGCGTCGTCGTTCTCGGAAACGTCTACGGCCGGCACTACCGCACCACCGTCGACACCGCGCCGGGACGGTCGGCAGAATCCCTCGAAGACGTCGTCCAAATCGTTGAATACACCCCAAACGGATTGCCGCTCGGGCTTGGTTACCATTTCGTTCATTGGGCTACCTCCAAATTTCATAGCGGTGACATACCGCGACACTGCTTTATAAATGGGGATAGCGACCCGAAATTCAAGGCATAGAGATCGGTCGTTCAGAGTATATAGCGCGCCAGATCCTCATCACCGAGGATGTCCCGCAGCTGCTTCTCGACGTAACCCGCATCGATGGTGATGCCGTCGCCATCACGATCCGCGGCCTCGAAGGACAGGTTTTCGAGCAACCGCTCCATCATCGTATGCAGGCGGCGGGCGCCGATGTTCTCGGTTCTTTCGTTGACTTCCCAGGCGAGCTCGGCGACGCGCTTGACCCCGTCCTCGGTGAAGCCGAGCGCCACACCCTCGGTATGCAGCAACGCCTGGTATTGCTCGGTAAGCGAGGCGTCGGGTTCGGTGAGTATTCGTACGAAGTCCTCGGTGGTGAGCGCATCCAGTTCCACGCGGATGGGCAGCCGTCCCTGCAGTTCGGGTATGAGATCGGAGGGCTTCGTCAGTTGGAAAGCGCCGGAGGCGATGAAAAGAACGTGGTCCGTTTTGACCATGCCGTACTTCGTTGACACCGTGCTTCCCTCTACCAACGGCAACAGGTCGCGCTGCACGCCTTCCCGGGAGACATCGGGTCCGTGCGCCTCCGAGCGACCGACGATCTTGTCGAGTTCGTCCAGGAACACGATACCGTCCTGCTCCGCTCGGTCCACGGCCCGCATCTTGATGTCTTCCTCGTTGACGAGCTTGCCGGCCTCCTCCTCCGTGAGCAGCTTCAGCGCATCCGCGACTCTGACTTTTCGCGAGGTCTTCTTGCGACCGCCGAGGCCCTGCATCATGCTCTGTAATTGGCTGGTCATTTCCTCCATGCCCGGCGGGCCGAATATTTCAACGCCCAGCGACGGCGCGCTGATTTCGATCTCGATTTCTTTATCGTCGAGCCTGCCCTCCCGCAACAGTTTTCGGAAGCGCTGTCTCCCCGCGCCCTCATCGTCGTTCGCGGCTGTCTCGGCAGCGCTGAACTCCCTGGCCGGCGGCAGCAGAATGTCGAGGATACGCTCCTCGGCCGCGTCCTCCGCGCGAGGCCGCACTTTCTCTATCTCCTCCTCGCGCGTCATCTTTACCGAGGTATCCACCAGATCGCGAACGATGGAATCGACTTCCCTGCCCACGTAGCCGACCTCGGTGAACTTGGTCGCCTCGACCTTGACGAACGGTGCCTTGGCCAGCTTCGCGAGCCGTCGCGCTATCTCGGTTTTTCCCACGCCGGTGGGGCCGATCATGAGAATGTTTTTGGGCGTGATCTCGTTTCTGAGCTCCTCGTCGGGCACCTGCCGTCTGCGCCAGCGATTACGCAAAGCGATGGCGACGGCGCGTTTCGCCGCCTTCTGGCCGACGATATGCTTGTCCAGCTCTTCGACGATCTCCCGAGGTGTCATTGACGACATCATCGCTTTAGCCGTTGAGCTCCTCGATCGTCATATTGGTGTTCGTGTACACGCAGATCTCTGCGGCGATCGCCAGGCTCTTCTCAACAATCGTGCGGGCACTTAAGTCTGTGTTCTCCAAAAGGGCGCGGGCCGCCGCCTGCGCATAGGGCCCGCCCGATCCAATCGCCATCAAGCCGTCTTCCGGCTCGATGACGTCCCCGTTGCCGGAGATGATGAGCGACGTATCCTTGTCCGCCACCGCGAGCAGGGCCTCAAGGCGTCGCAGTATGCGGTCTGTGCGCCAGTCCTTGGCCAACTCCACCGCGGAGCGCTTGAGATTGCCCTGGTGCTTTTCCAGCTTGCCCTCGAAGCGCTCGAACAGAGTGAACGCATCGGCGGTACCACCGGCGAATCCGGCTACGACCCGGTCTTTGGCGAGCCGACGCACCTTGCGCGCGTTTCCCTTCATGATGGTCGGCCCCATCGACACCTGCCCATCGCCGCCGATGACTACGTTATCGCCCCGCCGAACCGACAGTATCGTGGTGCCGTGAAAGCCTTGCGGTGCGGTATCAGTCATGAAAACCCAAGGATCGGTGCTGAATTCGTATGTTGGGTCCGTGCCGGCCGTTTTCAAGCGTTACTGACGGCGGTCACTTGACCAGCTTGAGGCTGGGCTTAGTGGTTGTTTTCTCCGCGTCCGGACCGGGTTCCGGCGGGACTTGCGGCTCTCTGAAGAATATCCCCTGCCCGTTTTCCTTTGCATAGATCGCCACCACCGATTCGATCGGTACGGTGATGTCTCTGGCAACGCCGCCGAACCGAGCCGAAAACACCAATGCGTCGTTGTCCATGCGTATCAGCTGCACCGCTTGGTCGGCTATATTCAATACGATCTGTCCGGCGTTCACGTGCTTTTCGGGCACGTCGACACCTTCCGCGGTGGCATCCACCAGGATCTGCGGTGTAAGCTGGTTGTCCGCCGCCCATTCCCGAATGGCGCGGATCAAATACGGTTTGGTACTGGACATGGGTCAGCGCAGTTCTCGTTCCACTTCGCTGAGACTGGCATTGAAAGACGATTTCTTGAACATCCTCTCGCCGTATTCCATGACGGGTTTCGCCTGTCTCGGCAGATCGATGTCGAGCGATCGCAGCCGCCACAACAATGGGGCAACGAAGCAATCGACCAGACTGAACTCCTCGCCCAGCATGAAGTTCTGTTCACGAAACAGGGGCGAGATCGCGATCAAGCCATCACGGACCGCCGACCGCACCTGCTGCTGCTCGTCCGGATCCGCCTGTGCAGACTGAACCAAGGGGAGAAGCCAATCCCTTTGCACACGCGTCATCATGAGTCGGGCGCGACCTCGATTCACGGGATCGACCGGCATCAATGGAGGATGCGGCAGGCGCTCGTCGAGATATTCATTTATGATCTGGGCTCCGTACAGCACCAGGTCCCGATCGAGCAGGGTCGGAGTCTCATTGTACGGATTGAGTTCAGCGAGCTCTTCGGAAGGCCTGTCTTCATCCACGTAAACGATCTGGCACTCGACCTCCTTTTCGAACAGCACGATGCGACAACCGTGGCTGAACATGCAATTGGTGCCGGAGTAGAGCGCCATGATCGGTTTCCTCCCGGAAGGGATCGCCATATATTTCCTCAGTTAAATCTTTTTGAGTGTGAATAAAACGATTCTTCTCGCAGACGAATCGGACTCAGTGGACGTCTTTCCAGTACTCTTTCTTGAGCGTGTACGACAGCACCAACAAGACCGCGAGAAACAACATGACGAAAACACCAATCAAATATCGATTCAATTTCACCGGTTCACCCAAATACACGAGAAAATTCGTCAAGTCCCGAACCGATTCGTCGTACTCTTCCGGCGTCATCTCACCCGGCCGCTCAAGCCGGAACACGGGCTTCCCGTTTTCCGCCGCTCCGTCACTGACCAGGCGTTGACTTCCCTGCAGTTGATAGAGGACATGCGGCATGGCGACATTTCTGAAGAGGGTATTGTTCCATCCGCTCGGCGAGCCTACGTCCAGATAAAAGCTGCGAAGATAAGTATAGATCCAATCCGGCTTGCGCACGCGAGCGATCAGCGTCAAATCCGGCGGAACGACGCCGAACCACTGCTTTGCGTAGTTGGCGGGCATGGTGGCCTGCATCAGGTCACCCGGTTTTTCGCCGGCGAACAACAGGTGTTCCTTCAGCAGTTCCTCGCTGATGCCGAGGTCCTCCCCCATGCGCCGGTAGCGCATGTAGGAGGCGCTGTGGCACGACAAACAATAGTTCACGAATAATCGAGCTCCGCGCTGCAGCGATGCGGTATCGCTGAGATTGATGTAGACAGCGTCCAGCGGAGCGTCCTCGGTCGCCGCCGCACACCAGGACGAAACCGTGATCGCGAGTGTAAACGCTATGAATCGTTTCATTTGAAATTCACTCTTTCCGGTTCCGGCTTCGTCTTGTCCCATTTCGTGTACCATGGCATCAGCAGGAAGAAAGCGAAATACACGAAAAAGAAGATCTGGGCCCAAACCAGGTTCGGGAACCAGAACAGATCGACTTTTTGCGGGTTTTTCATCCCAAGAAATCCGAGCACCACAAAGCTGATGACGAACAAGGTCAGCGCAGTCTTGTACATCCAGCCGCGGTAGCGTATCGATTTAACCGGTGACCGATCGAGCCACGGAAGAACGAAGAACAACGCTATAGCGAGGCCCATGCAGACGACGCCCCAGAACTTCGCGTCCATGCCGAACAACGGATACGTCACAGCCCGCAAGATCGAATAAAAAGGCGTGAAATACCACAGTGGAACGATGTCGGGCGGCGTCTGCAGAATATTGGCCGGCTGAAAATTGTCCTTTTCCAGAAACAGGCCGAAGAACTCGGGCGCGAAGAAGACGATACCCAGAAAGATGATAAGAAACACGACTACGCCGACGAGGTCCTTGACGGAATAATAGGGATGAAACGGGATTCCATCCTTCGGATGTCCGCGTTCGTCCTTGTTCTTCTTGATCTCGATGCCGTCGGGATTGTTGGATCCGACGCTGTGCAGCGCAAGAATGTGAACAATGACTAGGAGCGTCAGCACCAGCGGGATGAGCGCGACGTGAAAAGCGAAGAACCGATTCAGGGTGGCGTCGGAAACGACGAAATCTCCCCGCAGCCATTCCGCCAAGGCGTCGCCGATCCAGGGTATGGCGGTGAACAGGGAAATGATCACCTGTGCTCCCCAGTACGACATGTTTCCCCAGGGCAGCAGGTATCCCATGAAGGCTTCCGCCATCAGCAATACGTACATGACGCATCCCAGCAGCCAGACGAGTTCACGCGGCGCGCGATGGGAACCGTATAACAGCGCCCGGAACATGTGCAGGTATATGACCACGAAAAATGCCGACGCCCCTGTGGAGTGCGCGTAACGCACCAACCATCCCCAGGGGACGTCCCGCATGATGTACTCCACCGATGCGAAGGCGTGCTCCGACGACGGCTTGTAGTGCATAGTGAGAAACACGCCGGTTATGATCTGGATCACCAGCATCAGAATGGCCAGCGATCCGAAAAAGTACCAGAAGTTGAAGTTCTTCGGTGCGTAGTATTCCGCCAGATGTTCAGCCCACATCTTTCTGACGGGAAATCGCTCGTCGACCCAATTCAGCACCCTGATCATCAGGCCACCCCTCCGTCGTCTTCGCCCACCAGGATTACCGTCTCATTCAGGAACTTGTAGGGCGGTACCACGAGATTCGTCGGCGCCGGCACGTTCTTGTACACCCGCCCGGCGAGATCGAATTTCGATGCGTGACAGGGACAAAAGAAACCACCCGGCCAGTCATCCCCCAGCCCCGATGCGGGACCGATGGCAAAATTCTGCACCGGTGAACACCCCAGATGGGTACATACGCCGACGAGCACCAATATTTCCGGCTCACGCGATCGATGCGTGTTCTTCGCGTAGCCCGGCTGCTCACTGCGTTCGGAATCCGGATCGGCCAATACGTCTTCGAGCTTGGCGAGCTCGTCCAGCATCTGCTGGCTACGCCGGATGATCCAGACGGGTTTGCCGCGCCATTCTTCCGTGAGCATCTGGCCGGTTTCCAGGGCGCTGATATCCACGGCCACCGGCGCGCCGGCCGCTTTGGCGCGCGCGCTGGGGGTCATGCTGCGGATCAAGGGAACGGCGGTGAAAACTCCACCCACGGCCCATGCCGTTGCTGTGACCTGCGTTAAAAAACGCCGGCGCTTCGTATCTACAAGATCGTCCACGATACCGCTCCTCGGAGTGGGCGCCCACCGTCGGCGGCGGGCAGAGCCTTGTGTTTATGTTGACTGCGATTCTTGTCTGAAAACTCGGCTAAAGGGAGTGTTCAAGAACTCGGCGGCGCACCGCCTGAGAGGCGGATTATATCAGGCCTGTCAAGCCGCCTCCGCACCGGCGGTGTCTCGCGACGGGCGCGATCCCCGCTCCGCGGCGTGCTGCCGCAGCCGCGCTCGCGGCTTGCCGGGCTTCCCCCTTCGCCCCGGCAAGGCGGCGACGACGGCCGCCACCGAGGCCCGGCTCAGGGCAGCGGCGCGGCGGCCTGCGCCAGGATCATGACATCGATTTGGGTGGCGTACCAGAACGGGTTCGCCGCAATGGCTTCGTGCCCACTGTTCATCGCCGACAGCACCCGCCGCAACAGCTCCGCGTCCCGCTCCCTCTTGGCGACGGCGAGCGATACCCGCGCGATCACGGCCGACGGCGCCGGCATGGGCCCGTCCATCAGCGCCTCGCGGGTCACGCTCTGGGGTAGGAGACCCTCCTCGGCCAGCGCCCAACCGTCGCGAAAAAACCGACTCCAGGCCTCGCGCACGACGGCTCCGACCAGGCGCCAGGCGTCGTCCCGCTGGGTGAGCTCGGCCCACGCCAGGAAGCCGTCGGCGACGTAGGCGTAGTCTTCCAGCGCGACCTGGCCGATGGCGCCGCGCCGGCTGACGGCCCGTCGGAGTCGTTTCCCGTCCCACAGCGTGTTCGACAAATACGCGTGGATGCCTTCGGCCACGTCTCGGTATCGAGGCTCATTCAGCTCCCGCGCCGCCTCTGCGAACGCCGCCAGGGCGAGGCCGTTCCAGCCGGCGAGCAGCTTGGTGTCGACGGGCAACCGGCGCGACTCCCGGAGCGCTTCCAGCTTGCGGTAGGCCCGTACCAGGGTCGCCGCCACCGCATCCGCGTCTTTACCGAGCTCCTTCGCGGCCACCGCCAAGTCGCGGCGATACATGGGCAGGTATCCGTGATCGAAGGGGGGCGCCTCCTGTAACCGCCACACCTGTTCGATGACGGCGTACTCCCCCACGTCCAGCAGCTTTCTCAATTCGTCCTGCCGCCACAGATAATACCCGCCTTCGACGTCCCGATCGTCCACTGCCGAAAACGACGCATACAGGGCGCCGCTTTGGTGGCGCATTTCCCGCGCCGCGAAATCCAGAGATCGGCGCGCTATGCCGAAATAATCGGCGCGGTCCAGGGTGCGCCCGGCACGCAGATAGAGCCGCGCAAGCAACGCGTTGTCGTACAACATCTTCTCGAAGTGCGGGGTTTCCCAATCGGGATCCACGGTGTAGCGGAAGAATCCGCCGCCGACGTGATCGAACAGGCCCCGGGCCGACATCTGGTCCAGAGTCAGCTCCAGGACTTCGCGTATCTCCGGGTCCGGATCGCGCAGGTACTGGTTCAGCAGAAACTGCAATTGGGGCACGCTGGGAAATTTACTCTGCGAACCGAAACCGCCGTGCATGACGTCCGCGTTCTGCAGCGCCACCGCAAGCAGACGCCGAGTATGTTCGGCGATCTGGGCCGCGGACAACTCCGCCGCGCCCGGCCCCTTCCCGCCGACCGCCTCGACGCGTGCGACGTCCGCGAGGCGTTCGTGGTCCTGCTGCCACAGCTGGTTGAGCTGTTGCAGCAGATTTTCGAAATTCACCGGAGGCATATACAACACTGCGTAAAGCGGATAGCCCTGCGGAGTGAGAAACACGTTCAACGGCCAGCCGCCGCGTCCCTGCGTGCGTTCTACGAATTCGATCATCTGCGCGTCCAAAGCCGGCTCCAGCTCCCGATCTATTTTCACTGGAACGAAATGTTCGTTGATGAATTGTGCGATACGCGTGTTCTTGTAACTCTCGCGTTGCATTACGTGGCACCAGTGACAGGAAAAATAGCCGATGGACAGAAAAAGCAGTTTGTTCTGCTCTCTCGCCGCCTGCACCGTTTCCGTGTTCCATTCCTGCCACGCCACCGGATCGTTGCCATGAAGCGCCAGATACGGCGACGGGTGCGCGGACAGACGATTCGTCAGCGTCGCGGTGAACACCGGCACCGACAACACGCACAAAAACAGTGCCGCCAACCATCTCGCCGTTACGGTTTGTTTCATGGTCTATGATGGACCTGTGGGTGAACGCAGTGCGGCCATCGGCGCACCAGTGCGGAAGTGCATGGTCTCTCGAATTGCGGCCCGCACGGGCGGCTACGCGGAGCTTCGCTGCTCCATACCGGCTCGATCACAGTTTGTCGAACTCCTTTTCCGCGCTGCTGAGTTCGCTTTCCATCTGGTGCTCATCCAAATCCACGAAGTCCTCGGTGGAGGACCCGCCGGCCGCCGGCTCGTCGTCGTCGTCCGCCGCCTCAGGCCCGGCCACCTTGATGCGCTTGGAAAACACGACCCCGATTTCGAACAACACCCATACCGGGACCGCGAGCATGGTCTGGGAGAATATGTCGGGCGGTGTCAGCAGCATGCCGACGACGAAGGCGCCGACGATAATGTAAGGTCTTTTCTGCGCCAGACTTTGGGGCGTCGTGACGCCGGCTTTGACAAGCAGCACCGTCGCAATCGGCACCTCGAAGGCAATGCCGAACGCGAAAAACAGCTTGAGCGCAAAGCTCAGGTAGGCGTTGATGTCCGTCATCACGGCGACACCTTCCGGGGCGGTGCTGGCGAAGAAGGTAAAAATGATCGGGAAGACCAGATAGTAGGCGAAGGCGATGCCGAAATAAAACAACGCAGTGCTCGATACCAATAAAGGAATTACGAGGCGCTTTTCGTTGACGTACAGGCCCGGCGCCACAAACGCCCACAACTGATAGAGCAGGTACGGAATCGCCGCCGCAACCGCCACCGCGAACGCGAACTTGAAGGGGACGAAAAACGGTCCGTGTGGTTCCGTCGATATCATGGTGTTTCCGGCCGGCAGCGCCGCCATTAATGGCGCGGCGAAGTACTCGTACAAGGTGTTGGCAAAGGGCGCGGCCATCAGAAATACGACGAGCACGGCCAATATGCTCCGCAACAATCGATCACGGAGCTCAATGAGATGCGATATGAAGGTGTCCTTCTGGGGCGACTTTTTACCCTGCGCCGGCATTCTTTTTCGAGGGAGGCTGCGTCGAAGTTGCGTGGGAAGAGGCGGCGGTTTCGCCGCCGGTTGCGACCGCCGATTCGTTTATGGCTTCGGCCAGGGTGTCGTCGGACACAACGTTTTCATTGAGTTCACCGCCGACATCCTGCAGGTCCTTTGTCGTGTCCTGGAGATTTCTACCTATATCTTTAATGGCGCGCAGTTCGTCGCTTTTGAGCTCCTTGTCGATATCGGCCTTGACGTCCGACATGAAGCGCCGTGCGCGACCGATCCACAGCCCCGCCGTGCGCGCAACTCCCGGGAGCCTGTCCGGCCCCAGAATCAGCAGCGCCACAACGCCGATCAGGCACAGTTCCCAGAATCCTATGTCAAACATGTGGCACCAGGCGCCGGGTGAGGCGTCAGGCTTTGTCCTTTTGCGCTACGTTTACCTCGCCGCCTGCCGATTGTTCCTTCTTGTCGTCGTTTTCGATCTGCGGCGGCTGTTGCGATTCCGATCCCTCTTCGTCTTTCATCGATTTGCGGAAAGACTTGATCGCGCCCCCCAGATCGGTGCCAATGTTGCGCAATTTCTTGGTGCCGAACAGCAGCACCACAATCAAAAGGACAATCAGCAATTGCCAGATACTAATTCCGCCAAAACCCATCTTCGCTCTCCAAGTTCAATTGCTCTTCGATACGCGCTTTGCTTCAACCATCATTGCTGCGAGAAGCCTTCTCTTTCAGCCCGGAGGTACCAAATCGGCGCTCGAGTTCGTTCAACACATCATTAGGCCCAAGTCCTTTGTGCGCCAGCATTACCAAAGTATGAAACCACAGATCCGCGGTCTCATGAACCAGTCGATCGAGGTCGCCGCCCCTCGCGGCAACGACCGTTTCGTCGGCCTCCTCCATGACCTTTTTCAATATCTCATCCAAACCTTTGTGATACAGACCGGCGGTGTAAGACCGATCCGGATCCTGCAGCTTCCTCACCTCCAGGACCTGCGCCAGCCGTTCCAGAACCGGGCGTGGATCCGACCTCAAAACGAATTCTCTCCACGGGCGCCGTAGATCTCCCCGGGGTCTTTTACCGGGGCATCCACCGCCTGCCACTTGCCGGCCTTGAGCTTCTGAAAAAAACAACTGTAACGGCCCGTATGACAGGCGATGCCCCCTTTTTGCACCACCTGCAGCAGTATTACGTCGTTGTCGCAATCCAGTCGGATCTCTTCCACCAGCTGTTCGTGTCCCGACTCTTCGCCCTTGCGCCACAGCTTACGCCGCGAGCGGGACCAGTACACCGCCGTACCGCGTTCGGCGGTGAGACGCAACGCCTCGCGGTTCATCCAGGCGACCATCAACACCTTACCGCTCCCCGCCTCCTGCGCGATCGCCGGCACCAATCCGTCGGCGTTCCACTTGATGTCGTCGAGAAAAGAGACGTTCATGGGGACATTCTACCCGAGATGTTCGTCTCAGGGTGACTCGCCGCCCCGGGGGCGCGGAGGGCGCCGCCCGGGCTCGGCGGCCGGCCCCGACCCGGGGCTGAAACTCCCGCAAATCAGGCTCTTACCAGCGCACCTCGATGCCGCGTTCGGCCATGCGGCGTTTCGCCTCGGCGATGGTGAACTCGCCGAAATGGAAGATGCTCGCCGCTAGCACGGCGTCCGCGTGGCCGGCGAGGATCCCTTCCACCAGATGGTCGAGGTTGCCGACGCCCCCGGAGGCGATCACCGGGATCGGGACCGCCGCCGCCATGGTGCGGGTCAGCACCAGATCGAAGCCGTCGCGTGTCCCGTCCCTGTCCATGCTCGTCAACAGGATCTCTCCGGCTCCCAGCTCCGCCATGCGCTGTCCCCATTCTATGGCATCGATGCCCGTCGGCTTTCGGCCCCCGTGGGTAAAGATTTCCCAGCGCGGGCGGTCGCCGCCGTGCACCTGCTTGGCGTCGATGGCGACGACGATGCATTGGGCCCCGAAATGCGCGCTCGCCTCGGCGACGAACTCCGGCCGGCGCACTGCGGCGGTGTTGATCGAAACCTTGTCTGCGCCGGCGACCAGCATGCGTCGAATGTCGGCGAGGGTACGAATACCGCCGCCGACGGTGAGGGGGATGAATACTTCGCTGGCGACCCCTTCGACGACGTGAACGATGGTGTCGCGCTCGTCGGAACTGGCGGTGATGTCGAGAAACGTGATCTCGTCGGCCCCCTGTTCGTCGTAGCGTCGGGCCACCTCTATGGGATCGCCCGCATCGCGGATATCGACGAAACGAACGCCCTTGACCACGCGGCCGGCGTCTACGTCAAGACAGGGAATGACTCTTTTAGCAAGCCCCATGGTGTTGGCTAGGCGTTCACCCGCGTGTAGCCGTTGTATAACCCGCAGCGATTGTCTTGGCAATGATAAGCACGCGCACGCATTCCAACTCAGACGTGCTGCTCTATGAATCTTACGCCCTCGGCAAAATCCAGGGTACCTTCGTAGATGGCGCGCCCCGTTATGGCGCCGAACAAACCGGAATCCGAGATCTCACACAGGCTGCGAATATCGTCGAGATTCTTGATGCCTCCCGCTGCAATGACCGGAATTCGTATCGCTTCCGCCAGCGCCCTGGTCGCGGCGACATTCACCCCGGTCAGCATGCCGTCGCGGGAAATGTCGGTATAGATGATCGCTTCAACCCCTTCATTTTCAAATCGCTGTGCCAGATCAACGACGTCGTGCTTGGAGAGCTTGGACCATCCCTCCACGGCCAGTTTCCCGTCTTTGGCGTCCAGACCGACGATGATATGTCCGGGAAACGCGAGACACAGATCGCTGACGATATGCGGCTCGTTCACCGCCCTGGTGCCGATGATGACGTACTGGATTCCGAGGTCGAGATACGCCTGCACCGTGTCTTCATCGCGAACGCCGCCGCCGATCTGGATCGGCACTTCGGGGAAGGCTTCGGCGATTCGTCGCACGATATCCAAATTCACCGGTTTACCGGCCGCGGCGCCGTCCAGATCTATGATGTGCAGGCGTTTCGCCCCCGCGCCGATCCATCGCACCGCCGCTTCCATCGGATCGTCGGCGAACACCGTGGTGTCGTCCATCCGGCCTTGGCGCAAACGCACGCATTTACCCGCTTTTATATCAATCGCTGGAATCAGCAACATGACGTCGCATCCATCTCGAGAGTGTGTAGGCTAATTGTTACCGTCCCAACGGACGAAATTCTTGAGTAGGGTCAAACCGTCGCGCTGACTTTTTTCCGGATGAAACTGGACCGCAAACAGGTTATCGCGGCCGGCGGCGGATGTGAATGTTCCTCCGTACTCTGTGGACCCGAGTATTTCGGTTTCGCTCTCGCCCACCGCGCAATAGCTGTGAACGAAATAGAAGCGTGCGTCCTGCGCGATCCCCGACCACAGCGGATGGGCCCGGCTTTGGTACACCGTGTTCCATCCCATGTGGGGGATCTTCAGATCCTCCGGCCAGCCGTCGAGCCCGTCGAGGCGGGTGAAGTGTTTCACTACTCCCTCCAGCACCCCGAGGCAATCAATGCCGTTGTGTTCCTCGCTGTATCGGTAGAGCGCCTGCAGGCCCAGGCAAATTCCGAGAAACGGCTTGCCGTAGAGGGCCTCCATCAAGGCGTCGTGCAGTCCCTTTTCTTCGATGGCGCGAATACAGGTACCGATTGCTCCCTGCCCCGGAAAGACCACGCGGTCCGCGGCGTTAACCCGGTCGGCATCGTCCGTGATCTCAACGCGTACGCCGGGGGCCGCGTGTTCTATAGCCTTGGACACGGAGCGCAGATTACCGGTGCCGAAGTCAACCACTGCTACGTAAGTCATGGAAGTCGGAGAGATCCTGGATCTGTGCGGAGATGGAGCCCTGTATTTATCTAGAGCGCACCCTTGGTGGAGGGCAACGTATCGCCGAGCCCACGATCCGATTCCACGGCCATCCGCAGCGCCCTGCCGAAGGCCTTGAAAATCGTTTCCGCAATGTGATGCGCGTTTTGTCCGCGCAGTGTATCCACGTGCAGGGTCGCCAGGGCGTGGTTGACGAAACCCTGGAAGAACTCGTGAATCAAGTCGACATCGAAGTCGCCGATGCGCGCGCGCGGATAGCTCACGTCGTACTCCAGGCCCGGGCGGCCGGAAAGATCCACGACCACCCGGCTCAGTGCTTCATCGAGAGGCACATAAGCGTGGCCGTATCTGCGAATACCCTTTTTTTCCCCCACGGCCCGGGCGAACGCTTGACCGAAGACGATGCCGACGTCCTCGACGGTGTGGTGCGCGTCGATGTGCAGATCGCCCTCGGCCTGAATGTCCAGGTCTATGCAGCCGTGCTTTCTCACCTGATCCAGCATGTGCTCGAGGAAAGGTATGCCGGTACGGGTCGAACCTTCCCCCCGGCCGTCCAGATCCAGCTTCACCGTAATCCGGGTTTCTTTCGTATTCCGGCTCACTTGTGCGGCGCGTTTTGCCATGACTCCTAGAAGGTTGAATCGTCGTGTTGCAGCGCGTCCCGGCGCCTTCAATATTATTGGTTTACCAACAAGCTCAGCATATTCAGCAAGGTTTCGTTCTCGTGCGGCTTGCCGACGGTGGATCGCAGGCAGCCCTGAAGCAATGTTCCGGGCTGGTTCAGATTCTTGATGAGGATCTCGTTCTGGAGCAATCCCGCGAAAATCGCATCGGCGTCACATTGATCGCATCGGAATATAACGAAATTCGTGTCACTCGGATATGTGGTCAACTGCTCCAGGCTGTCCAGGATCTTCAGAACGCGGGCCCTTTCCCGGAGAATTCTGGTTACCTGGTCCTGGAAGACATCGTAATGCCGGAGGGCAAAATCGGCCGTCGCCTGGGTCACGACATTGATATTGTACGGCAGCCGGACCTTGTGAAACTGTTCCAGCCACTGCACAGCTCCCGCCAGATAGCCCAAGCGCAGGCCCGCGAGGCCCATCTTCGATAATGTACGCAGGATCAGCAGATTGTCGAAGCGGGCGAGCTGATCCACGAAGGTCGCGTCGGAAAAGATGTGGTACGCCTCGTCGATCACCACCAGACCCCTGGTCTCGGAAATCAGCGCAAGGATCGCGTCGCGGTCGAACAGGTTCGCGGTGGGGTTGTTCGGATAGGCGACGAACACCGCGGCCGGATCGTGTTCGCGCACCCCGGCGAGCAAGGCGTCGATGTCGAGGGTGAAGTCACCACGCAGAGGGATGCCGACGAAGCGGGTGCCGGTCATGGCGGCGATGGCCTCATACATGACGAAGGTCGGCACCGGCGCCAACACCGTACGCCCGTGCCCACCCACGGCCAGCATGACGATCTGTATCAGTTCGTCGGATCCGTTCCCGAAAATCACCGAGGCGTCATCGGGGACCAGACCCGCCTTGCGTATACGATGCAGCAGCTTACCCGCATAGGGGTCGGGATAGCGATTCAGCTCCAAGGGGTACAGACGCTCGGTCCATGTTTTCACCATCTCATCCGGCCACTGATACGGGTTCTCCATGGCGTCGAGCTTGATCATCCCCTGTGCCTCCGCGACCGGATAGGTCTCCATGGACCGTACCGCACCGCGCACCCAGGCCGTTACCCTGTCGTCCGCAGATCTATCGCTTTGATCGCTCATTTGGCTCTTCCAAGGAGACGCCGTTATCGGCGCGCATTCTGTATTCGGCGGAGAGGGCGTGGGCATGTAGACGTTCGCAACGCGCAAGCACCGAAGCCGTTTTCGCCAACTCCGCGGCGCCCCGCTCGGTGCATTGAATAATACTGCTTCGCTTCTGAAAATCATACACTCCCAGCGGCGAGCTGAAGCGCGCGGTCCCGGCGGTGGGCAAGACGTGATTGGGTCCTGCGCAGTAATCCCCCAGCGACTCGGCGCTGTACGGTCCCACGAAGATGGCGCCGGCGTTGCGTACACGTTCCATGAACGCGCGCGGTTCCCGCATGAGCAGCTCGAGGTGTTCCGGGGCGATGCGGTTGACCACGTCTGCAGCCTGGGCCAGGTCTGCGACGCGTATCAGTGCCCCGTGGGCGCTCAACGCGTCACGCACGATGGTCGCACGATCCAGAGTCGGCAATAAGCGCGCCAGGGACGCCTTCACCCGCTGCAGCATGGCCGCATCGCGACTGATGACGATGGACTGCGCCAATTCGTCGTGCTCGGCCTGCGCGAACACGTCCATGGCCACCCAATCGGGATCGACGGAATCGTCGCACACGACCACGACCTCGGAAGGTCCGGCGATCATATCGATGCCGACGTGGCCAAAGAGCTGTTTCTTGGCGCTGGCCACGTAGATGTTTCCCGGGCCTACGATCTTGTCAACGGCCGGTATGGTGTCGGTGCCGAAGGCCAGCGCGGCGACGGCCTGAGCACCGCCGACGCGGAAAACGCGCTTCACGCCCGACAGCGCCGCCGCGGCCAGCACCAGCTCGTTGATTTCGCCTGCGGGCGTCGGCACCACCATAATGACTTCCGCCACCCCCGCAACTCCGGCCGGGATGGCGTTCATGAGCACGGAAGACGGATACGCCGCCTTGCCGCCCGGCACGTAGACACCCACGCGATCCAACGGCGTGATCCGTTGCCCGAACACGCTGCCGTCGGCCTCGGTGTACTCCCACGACGTCTGCAGCTGGCGTTTGTGATATTTCCGAATGCGCTCCGCGGCGATCTCCAACGCCGATCGATGCGCCTGTTGCAACCCCTGCAGCGCCTGCGTTAGGCGCTGTTTCGGAATCTCCAGCTCCCCGGCGCTTCCAAGCTCCAGTCTGTCGAACCGGCGGGTGTATTTCAGCAGAGCGTCGTCACCCTGCTCACGCACCCGCACGATGATTTCTTCGACGGCGCGCTCGACGTCGGCAAGTCGGCCCTGGTCACGCGCCAGCAACGTCTGCAGGGCGATGCCGAAATCGCTCTCCGCGGCGTCGAGTTCACGAATATCGATGTTCACGCTTTGGTCTCGTTTCCGATTCTTTCGATTAAAGACGTCAGTTTGCCATGTTTCATGCGGAGCGCGGCAATATTCACCACCAGACGCGCGCTGATTTCCGCGATTTGCTCGACCTCAACGAGATCGTTGGCGCGCAAGGTCGCGCCGCTGTCGACCAGATCGACGATGCGGTCCGACAATCCCACCAGGGGCGCCAGCTCCATGGATCCGTACAATTTGATGATTTCCGTCTGTACCCCCTTGGCGGCGAAATGTCGTCGGGTGGTATTCACATACTTGGTGGCGATACGCAACTTGTACCAGCCGGCGGGGTCGTCCTCGGCCGCCAGGACCCGCGGTTCGGCCACCACCATGCGACAACGGGCGATGCCGAGATCGAGCAATTCCGAAAGACCTTCGCCGTCGTGTTCGAGGAGTACATCCTTGCCGGCGATTCCGAGATCGGCGGAACCGTGCTGCACATACGTCGGCACATCGACGGCCCGTATTACCACCAATTGTAAATCCGGAACACAAGTATCCAAAATCAACTTACGGCTGCTTGCCGGATCTTCTTTGGGCACGATTCCCGCCCCGGAAAGCATGGGCAGCGCCTGATCGAGAATGCGCCCTTTGGAGACGGCGATTCTAATCCCCGTCGCCACGGTCTCTACGCCGTCTTGCCGGCAACACTCAGCGTCTCGCTCTTGTAGTCCGGGACGCGGCGAATCCTGGCGCCGAGCTGCGCAAGTTTTTCTTCAATACATTCGTAACCCCGGTCGATATGGTAGATCCGGTCTATGATGGTTTCGCCCTCGGCGACCAGGCCGGCGAGAACCAGGCACGCCGACGCGCGCAGATCCGTCGCCATTACCGGCGCGCCGCGAAGTTTCTTTACGCCGTGGACGAGCGCCGTATTACCCTTCATTTCCACTTTGGCGCCCATGCGAACGAGTTCATGGGCGTGCATGAAGCGATTTTCGAACACCGTCTCGGTCACCGCGGCCGTTCCCCGCGCGACGCTGTTGAGAGTGACGAACTGCGCTTGCATGTCCGTGGGGAAAGCGGGGAACGGCGCCGTTCGCACGTCCACGGCCTTGCTTCGCCGCGCGTTCATGTCCAGCGCCACCCAGTCGGGTCCGGTGTCGAGTTCTGCTCCCGCTTCGCGCAGTTTCTCGATCACCGACTCGACGAGTTTGGGGTTGGTCTTTTTCAGTTTGATGCGACCGCCCGTTATGGTGCCGGCAACCAGATAGGTACCGGTCTCTATGCGGTCGGGGATGATTTCGTGCTCCGCGCCGCCCAGCCGTTCCACGCCTTCGACACGGATCACGTCGCTGCCGGCGCCGCTGATCTTGGCGCCCATGGTATTCAGGCAGCGGGCCAGATCCACCACCTCCGGTTCCCGGGCGGCGTTTTCGATCACGGTCACGCCGTCCGCCAGGGTTGCCGCCATCATCAGATTTTCGGTGCCGGTGACCGAGATCAAGTCCATGAAAATTCGGGCGCCCTTCAGTCGACCGGCGCGCGCCTTGATATAACCCGCATCGATATCGACATCGGCGCCCATGGCCTGGAGCCCCTTGATGTGCAGATTTACCGGTCGCGAGCCGATGGCGCAACCCCCGGGTAGAGACACCTCGGCCTCCCCGAAGCGCGCCAACAGGGGCCCCAGCACGAGGATGGAAGCGCGCATGGTCTTCACCAGATCATACGGCGCGCGGACTTGAATGATCTCGCGCGAGTTGGCCTCGATCGCCATCTTCTCGTCGACCTGCAGACGCACGCCAAGTCGACCCAGCAGCTCCATGGTGGTGGTGATGTCGTGCAGATGCGGAATGTTGCTGACGCGCAACGTCTGATCGGTCAGCAATGACGCTATCAATACCGGCAACGCCGCGTTCTTGGCGCCGGATATCCGTACCTCGCCGCACATCGCGGGTCCGCCGGTGACGATGAGCTTGTCCATGGGTTTCAGTCGCGGATCATCGACTTGCGCCGCCCGGTTCGGAAAAACAAAAGGCCGCCCAGCGGGCAGCCTTGCAAGATCCGGGGCGACGGTCGTGTGATATCAGCTTTCCTGCTCGCCGAGTTTCGTCTGCAGCTCACCTTTCTGAAACATCTCCAGAATGATATCGCTGCCGCCGATGAATTGGCCTTTGATGTACAACTGCGGGATGGTCGGCCAGTTCGAAAACTGCTTGATGCCTTCACGAACCTCCGGATCAGACAACACGTCGACCGAGGCGAACTTGGCCCCGCAGGCGTTGAGAACCTGAACCGCCTGCCCGGAGAATCCGCATTGAGGGAAGTCCGGGGTGCCTTTCATGAAAAGCACGATGTCGTGGCTCGTAATCGTGTCTTTGATTCTTTCCTGTACCGTCATTACCGTTTACCTCAATACGCTACGCAGGCCCCGATTATACCCAATCCTATCTGGCAACGGCTTCTCGATTCCATTCCTCGGGGGTGAGGGTACGCATCGACAAGGCGTGAATATCCGCCTTCATCCTGTCGCCCAATACGGCATATACCATTTGGTGCTGCGCGATCCGCGTTTTGCCCTCGAATTTCGGCGACACGATCAGAGCTTGAAAGTGGTGTCCGTCGCCCTCGATTTCAACCCGAGCGCCCGGCAGTCCGGATTCGATCCAATTCTTGATGTCTTCGGGCGTTACCATAGGCATTCATCTCCTTTTTCATTGAATCCGGATAGGGGGACGCCTCGCGACGCCGCCCCTCCGACACCACCGGGCATACGGGTCCGTACCACGGCGGTTCGCTAAAGTTAAATGCTCACGCGCGGATCCAAGCGCGGAAGC
>CAMYIN010000179.1 GCA_947258495.1 uncultured Gammaproteobacteria bacterium | reverse complement strand
GGTATCAAAGAGCGCCGAACTGTAGTATCAAAAAGCCGTAAAAAGCGCGTAAAAATCAGGTGAAAAATTTCTTTAAATGGGGACAGATTTATTTTTCTACTTCCGATCGGTAGACTGTAAAAAACCAAAGAAAAGGAGTTTGCCATGCCAAGGAAGGCGCGAGTGATTGTCCCAAATATCCCGCATCACATTGTCCAGCGCGGGCACAACCGCAGTGCGGTGTGCGCCAATTCTGCGGATCGTTGTTTTTATCTCGAGACGCTGCGCAAGCTGAAACGCGAATTTGACGTCAACGTATTCGCCTATTGCTTAATGACGAACCTTGTACACTTGATTCTGCATGTCGGAGACGACATTACCACTATTGGACAATTTATGAAGCGTTTGGCGGCGCGTCAAACCCGCTACGTAAACAAGATTGAAGGGCGCGCCGGGGCCTTGTGGGAAAGCCGCTTTCGTTCGAGTCCAATCGAAACCGATGCGTACCTGCTCGCGTGTTGTCGATACGCCGAACTTAACCCGGTTCGCGCCTGTATGGTGTCCGTGCCCGAAGACTACGAGTGGTCGAGTTATCGCTGTAAGGTTGGATTGAGTCAGAAAGCGTGGATCGACAGGGATCCGGTCTATCTCGCTCTAGCGGGAGAAGATCAACAGCGAACTTTTCGCTATCGTGAGTTCGTTTCGCAAGGAATCGGCCGTTCGGAGCGGGCATTGATTGGGGCAGCGATACAGCGAAATCAGCTTACGGGGGAACGCGCTTTGTCGAGAAAGTGGAGAGAAAATTACGACGCCGCGTAGAACAACGAGGACCGGGCCGTCCTCGAAAGGAAAAATAAATGAAAAAATAAATCCGTCCCCTTTCATAATCTAATTGACTATCAGTTGATAACCGAATCCGCGTACGTTTCGCAGCCAGCGCGGTTTGGCCGGATCCGGTTCGATGGCCTTGCGCAGGAGGTAGACGTATTGTTTGACGTCCTCCGGATCCGAACGTTCGTCGAAAGGCCAGAGCTTCACGGCCAACTCCGCCGGCGAGATAACTTTGCCGGGATTGTCAATAAATATCTTCAGGAGGTCGAACAGTTTCGGGGAGAGAGATTTTTCCACCCCCTTGACGTAGATCTTCTTTCGGCTATCGTCGAGCTTGAACGGTCCCAATTCGATTTCGTTTTCGATCGCCACGGCAGACTCCGGTGTCTTGTCCGATTGACGGCGGCCTGAGGGCGATTGTCGTCTGTCGGGTTTTGCCCGTTTTCCCCGTGCGGAAGATGTGTCGGTGTTAGGTCGAGGCATTCGATTCCCCATGGTTCCCATTGCGTTTATTGGTACCCAGCCGGATTGCGACCTCTGGATAACTTCCAACGTTGCTTGACACTCCTTGAAGCGAAGCAACTTGCCCCAACAACATCTGCATCACAAGTTAACAATTGTTAGACCGGCAGTTCAAGTCGTTACGCGGGATATCTCATCGTTTGGTTGACAAGCGCGATGACGGCGCCTTGTGCGGCGCAAAAAACCCTACAAAACCCTAAACGGGGACAGATTTGTTTTACGGTTTATTATGTCCCGGACTTTTGTTTTTTGCGCTTTTCCAGGCGCACGACGACGTCGGGGCCTTGGGCGGCGGCGTCGTGTTGGAATCGCACCGGCTTGAAACCGGACAGGTTGATGCTGACGGTGTGCGGGCCGGGACCTAATTGCGTGAAGCGGAATTCGCCGCGTGCATCGGCGGCGGTGGTGCGTCTCGATGCGCTGCGTACGCCGTTGCGCGTATACGACCAGGTAAGGTGGATGCTTGGCACCGCCACTGGGTAGCCCCGGTCGTCGAGGACGCGGCCGCGGATCTCGGCGTAGCCGGTATCCAGCACGAGCACGACGTGCTGTTCGGTCCCGGCGGCAAGCCGGAAGCCATCGATGTGGTGGTACGGGTTGGACCTGGTCTTCAGCCGCAACGCACCCGCCGGCGCGTTCTCGACGCTGAAGGCGCCCAAGGCGTCTCCGACGACGCGACGGTTGTAGTACGAGGCCTTCTTGGTCTGCAGCAGCAGGCTGAAATTCGAGATCGGATTGCCGTACAGGTCTACCATCTGCCCGCTGAGCGTGCCCACGTCCTTGGACTTCAGTACGATACGTAGACTGAGGCCGTCCTCGGTAACCCGCAGGTTTCTCTGAAAATAGTCCTCGTAGGTTTCGGCCGCGTTGATCGACAGCACGTAATCATCGCTGGTCTCTACGCCTTGCATGAGGAACTCGCCGCCGTCGTCAGTGGTGGCGCGATAGCTCCTGCGCACCTTGCCGGAAGCCAGCTGCACGCGCTGACCGGCGATGGGCGCGCCCGTGTTGCTGCGTACGGTCCCCGCCACCTCGGCGCTTGCGGTCGTCGTGTCCGGATCCAGGGCAACGTTCAATTCCACGTCATGTGCCGCATCGCTTTGCACGATCTTGAGCGGTAACTTCTTGTCTTTATAACCGTGTTTCGACGCGCGAACGATGAGGCTGCGTGCAGTTTCCGGGACTTTGACCGCGATCGCATACCGGCCGTCCGGGTCCGTGACTACCGGAGTACCCTGGCGAGTCAGGGGCTGTACCTTGGCGCCGTCCAACGGCTCTCCCATCGAACTGGAAACGACGCCGCGCACGTTCAATTCGCGCAGCGCGAGGAGAACGATATCGGCAAAGTCCACGCCGGCCCGCACCGAAATGCTCGTCTGGGCATAGCGCTCGGTCGCCGTCGTACGGATGTGATATTCCCCGTCCGCGAGTTCTCGAAATTCGTAGGAGCCGTCGTAAGCGCTGGTCGCGTTTCTACGATGGCCGTCGGTGCGCACTAACTTACCGGTTTCGGCATCGAGCACATAGCTGGATGACGCGATCATGGCGATGCCGGAGACCGGCGTTCCGGCCCGGGTCAACACGCGGCCCGATATGGTGAGATCGCCCTTGGGCGCATCGGGCTGCTTCGGCGAAGCGCTCCGATCGGAAGGACGCGCGCTTTCCGGCTCCCCGCGCCTTTCTGCTTCCGCGTACGTCGGATCCTCGAGCTCGAGTCGCGAAGACTCCACGTAGGGGGCGGTTTCGCTCGGCGCCTCGGCCGACGCATCGGCGCCGACTGCGCCGCCGCGCGATTCGCGTTCGATGCCAGAGGACTCCGTAGGGTCGCCGGGGGACGAAAGCGTTCGAGTGGGTGTGCCCGACGAGACCGTGCGGGCCGCGTTGTCCAATCGCGTAACCGTGCGATTTTCCTTGCCGAAGAAAACCGTCCACAGCAAGGCCAGACCCACGGCCAGGCAGACGCTCAGCGCCGACAGCACGACGGGATGCATCGGTCGCGCTAAATACCCGCTTTGCGGCCCCCGCTGTGTTCGGCCTCTCCGTCGCATCGTTTTCATGACGTTCTGGCCCGTCGCCTGCGTTCGACGATTATACCGGCTCGCGTTGAACCCGGGCCTCGCCGCCAATGCGCACGCTGCTCCCTAGAAAAACGAAAGGGATCAGGCATGCGCCCGATCCCCTTTCGTACTACACGCTTCCATTCTTGCGAGCCCCGGTCCCCCGGATGCGCCGCCGGGGGGAGTCTTTCGAGGCCCGCCGACCCGGATTACGCCCGATCCAGTTTGATGTCTCCCTGGCCGAAACAACCCGCGTCGTTGTCCCAGTTGCCGTCAAGGTGGGTGTCGCTCTTCCGCTGTCCGTTGAAGGTGACCCTGACTACTCCGGTGTCGTCGACAAAGGTCAACGATACCGCGCTTCCCGCGACGATGCCGGTGACGGTGGCGTTCAGAAAACAAGCGAACCCCGTCCAGGTTGCGGTGCCCGTCACGTTGCCGTCGTCATCCTCTTCGAGGTGCGCGCGTAGCAAGCCTTCGTTCTTGACGCCCTGGTTCTGGCTGCCGGTGCCGAGTTCGTCGTTCTTCCAGGTCCCGGCCCAGTTCCCGTCGAGAGAAGTGGTAACGCTGCCGCCCCCGGAACTGCTGCTGCCGCCGCACGCCGAAACCAGCATCGCAACGGACGCCAGGACCAGGCAACGCAATACGTTTTTTTGTCTCACATCGATTCTCCCTGCTGCAACTAAAAGAACTCGTCGGTGTTCCGAGCCGCCGGTACAGTCCCCCCCTCGCCTTGCGTGCATGGGTCTACGCGGGTGTTCCGTCGATTTCCATGCGCAGTATCCGTTGCCGCGGACACGCGATCCTCGTACGTGTCCATTGTTGTTTCGTACCGGCACCTCAAACGATAGCAGAAGCACAATCCGCGCCAGGATGATTGCGGCAACGCAACTGCTTAGTTTTTCTGAGTTTATCCGCAACCGGAGGGCCTTGCCTAGACGCAAGTGTGTAAACTTCCTGATACGGCGCGATCCCGATCGGCGCGTCGAAAATCCGTGTCCCGCATGGGTTTACCTGGCAAACTCCGGCTTGCGGCTTTGCGTCTTTCGCTGTATCAGATTTGTAACAGGTCGATTCTGGGCGCGTTTTGGCGGGTCTGGCCGGCTTGATGCGCCGTCCTTGCCGGTTTTTCGGGCTCGTGGTGCGTTTTCTCTAGGACCGGGCGTATCCTCAAGCGAGCAAGGTCCTGGGCGCACCGTCCCGCCGCAGCCATTCTTTTATATAAGCGACGGCGTGATCGAGATTGGCCATCGCCCCGGGCGACAGCGCCTCCTCGAACTCGCCGAAGCGGTAGCCGCGTATGCCGATCACGTAGGCGTCGATTTCGGCGGCGTAGAGCGTGTTCGCGAGTGTCACCACGGCCTCGGGGGAGAGGCTGTGGCTGCCGACGGCGCAGCCTTCGTCGGGCCGTACCGGCGCGACGAAAAACGGGGCGTCGCCGTGCAGGGCGGCGTCCACGAACACCGCTCTGTCGAACTCCGTCAGCGTCAGCGCGTCCTCCACGGTCAGTTGGTAGCCGGTTTCCGCCCGAACCCCCGGCAGCGCGAGCGCGGCGACGCGCCGCGCGCAGGCGGGGCCGAGGCCATCGTCCTGACGGCCGGGGTTGCCGTAACCGATCACGAGCGTGCCGGCTCGCGGGGCGTGTCGGGCAGGCACACTAGGCGTCACGGCCCAGAGTGGCCTGATCCACGTATTGCCCGTTGCGGTGCAACAGCCGGCCCTCGGCGTCATGCAGTTCCACCACCAGCGGCATCTGCCCCAGGGCGTGGGTGGCGCAGGAAAGGCAGGGATCGTAGGCGCGCACCGCGACTTCCACGTGGTTCAACAGGCCCTCGGTGATGCGCTTTTTGCCGCTCAGATATTTTCTCGCCACGTCCGTGACCGCGCGGTTCAGGCCGGAATTGTTGTGCGTGGTGGAAACGATCAGGTTGCAGTAAGTGACCTGGTCGTGTTCGTCGACTTTGTAGTGGTGAAACAACGAACCGCGCGGCGCCTCGATGACGCCGATGCCCTCTTCCCGTCTGGAACCGGAGGCCCGCAGCTCGGTGCCCTGAAGATCCGTATCGAGCAACAGTTCGTGGATCTTCTCCACGCAGTGGAGCACCTCGATCATGCGCGCCCAGTGATAGGCCAGGCTCATGTGATTGGGTTTGCCCGCAGTCAAAGCGCGTAGCTCCCTGTGCTCCTTGTCGGCCAGCGGCGTGTCGATGAAGCTCGCGTTGTTCATGCGCGAAAGCGGGCCGACGCGGTACCAGCCGTCGAGATTGCCCCGGCTTTTGATGAAGGGGAACTTCATGTAAGACCAGGGGCGCACTTCCTCCATTATGTAATCGTTGAAGCGCGTGTACTCCAACTGATCGAAGATGACGTTGCCGCCGGCGTCGATGGCGCGCAGGTTGCCGTGGTACAGGTCCAGGGCGCCATCCTCGCGCACCAGCGAAAGGTGGTTGGACTTGAAGTTCGCGAAACGCGACACCTGAGACAGGTTCTCGACGGTATAGTTTTTCGCAATCTCGACGGCGTCCCGGGCCCAGGCCGTCATGCGCTCGATATCCCGCAGCAACGCGTCCCGCTCGTGCAGCGGCAGATTCTTGTTGATGCCGCCGGGGACCGCGCCGGTGCCGTGGATCTTTTTACCGGCAGTATATTGAATCACCTCCTGCCCGTACTTGCGCAGCAGCACCCCGCGCTTGGCCAGCTCCGGGTGTTCGCGGATGACGCCGAACAGGTTGCGTTTTTTCGCCGGGGCGTCGAAACCGAACAGCAGGTCCGGAGAGCTGAGATGAAAGAAATGCAGCACGTTGCTCTGCATGATCTGGCCGTAGTGCATGAGCCGGCGCATCTTTTCCGCGGTGGGGGGCAGGGCGTCGGCGCCGACGATGGCGTCCATCGCTTTTGCCGCGGCAAGATGGTGGCTGACCGGACAGATACCGCACAATCGCTGGACGATGACCGGCACTTCCCACAACAACCGGCCGACGATGAAGCGTTCGAAACCGCGAAATTCGACGATGTGCAGCCGCGCCTCGACCACGTTGTGGTCGTCGTCCAGGTGAATGGTCACCTTGCCGTGCCCCTCCACCCGCGTGAGCGGCTCGATTTCGACGATGCGTGTCTTGGGTTTTTCGACAGTCATTAATTAGCAGGTCTCTTTCAATCGTAGCGGATCGAGGCGTGGTCCAGTTCCGGAGGCCGGTCGTGAATCAGCGCGGACAGTGCGGCGTAAAGCACGTCGCCCGACGGCGGACAGCCCGGTATCTGGTAGTCGATCTTCACCACGTCGACGCAGGTGTACACCTTGTCGAGCAGCAGCGGCAGCGCCGGGTCGTTGGGGATCTGGTTCGAGGGGTTGTACACCCGCGGACTGCTGGCGTAGGCCTCGTCGAGGCACTCGCGCAGCGGATCGTCGGAATGCATGATGGCGTTGCGCATCACCGGCAGTCCTCCCATGATGGCGCACTGTCCCACCGCCACCAGCACGTCGCAATGATTGCGGAATTCCTGCAGGGTGTGCACGTTTTCCTCGTTGCAGCAGCCGCCCTCGACCAAGCCGATGTCGCAGCGGCGGGTGAACTGCTTGAAGTCCGTCAGCGGCGAGCGGTCGAACTCGACGTCCTCGAGCAGGTCCAGGATGCGCTCGTCCATGTCGAGCAGCGACATGTGGCAGCCGAAACAGCCGGCCAGGGACACCGTGGCGACGCGTTTTTTTCGCCTGCTCATTCGCCGTCCCCCGTTTCCTGCGCCTGCGCACGCCGCGGGCGGGAACGGCGCCGGCCGCGGGGCGAGGTGATTTCCGTGCCGATGGGCCGCCGGTCGAACTGGCGTTCGCCGACGGGCGCGAAGTAGCCTTCGCGCTTGCGGATGATGCAGCCCACCGGGCACACCTCCAGGGACATGGCGTAGTCGTCGATGGAGGCGTCGGTGGCGGCGAGGTTTTCCGCGTTGACGCCGATGCGTTTGTGGATGCCGCGGCCGACGTACTCGAACACGTTCTTGCCGTCGACGTCCCGCGAGGCGCGTATGCAGCGGCCGCACAGTATGCAGCGGTTGTTGTCCAGGGCGATGTCCGGGTGCGACGCGTCCACCGGGCGCACCGGCTGCAGATACGGGTACTTGGTCGCCTGGGAGATGCCCAGGCGGTAGGCCATCGCCTGCAGTTCGCAGCGACCGCTGGCCTCGCAGATCGGGCACAGGTGGTTGCCTTCGTGAAACAGCATGCGCACCAGGTCGCGTCGGTAGTTCTTGATCTCCAGGGTGTCGTTCTCCACCTGCATTCCCGCTTCCGCGGGCTGGGTGCAGGCGGCGACGGTGTGACCGTTGGCCTTCACCGTGCACACCCGGCAGCTGCCCTGCGGAACCAGTCCTTCGACGTCGCACAGGCGCGGTATGTAGACGCCGGCGTCGTCGCAGGCGTCCATGATCGTCTGTCCGTCGCCAACCGTTACGCTTTTGCCGTCGACGACGATGTTGAAGCGGCGCTTCATTCCTCGCCTCCGTAGGCGGTGTCGTAGATCAGAGAACGGCGTTTGGCGATGGTCCGCGCCTCGTCCAGGGCGCCCTGGATGTCGAAGCCGGCCTCCAGGCCCTCGGAGCGTTCCTTCAACAGCGCGGAATACACCAGCGGAAAACTCTTCATCGTCGACAGGATCGGATTGGGGGAGGTGTGCCCCAGGCCGCAGCGGCTGGTGGCGATGATGGTCCGGCCCAGCTCTCGCAAATAGTCCAGGTCGCCCGGTTCGCCCAGCCCGCGCATGATCTTTTCCAGGGCCTTCTTCATGAACACGTTGCCCACCCGGCAGGGGGTGCAGTAGCCGCAGCTCTCGTCGATGAAGAAATCCATGTAGTAGGCGACGATTTCCAACACGTTGCGGCGGCTGGAGAACGTCGTGATGGCGCCGGCGGTAGGCAGATCTGCAAAACACACGC
>CAMYIN010000178.1 GCA_947258495.1 uncultured Gammaproteobacteria bacterium | reverse complement strand
CAACGCCGGGCCGCATCCTAGTCCTTTGTCGTTGTACTTTCATATACCGTTCTGCGACACGGTCTGTTTCTACTGCGCCTGCAACAAGGTCGTGACCAAAAACCGCAAGCGCGCGATTCCCTACCTGGAGCACATGCATCGCGAAATCGAGGCCCAGGGAGCGCTTTTTAACCGCGATCGGACTGTGGATCAATTGCACTGGGGGGGCGGCACCCCAACGTTCTTGAGCCAGACGCAGATGACCGAGCTCATGCGTAAGACCGCTGATCATTTTCGATTGCGCGATGACGACAGCGGGGAATACTCCATCGAAGTGGATCCCAGAGAAGCCGATGCCGAGACTATCGCGCTGTTGCGCGATCTCGGTTTCAATCGATTGAGTCTCGGTGTGCAGGATTTTGAACCACAGGTGCAGAAAGCGGTCAATCGGATCCAGAGCGAGGAACAGACCTTCGAGGTTATGAACGCGGCGCGCGAGGTCGGGTTCAAATCCATCAATGTCGATCTGATCTACGGATTGCCGTTTCAAACCCGGGAAACCTTTGCACGCACCGTTCACCGCATCATCGCCGCGGGCCCCGACCGGCTCTCCGTTTTCAACTACGCGCATTTGCCGAACCTGTTCAAGACCCAACGGCAGATAGAAGCGGAACATCTGCCTCCGCCGGGGGAAAAGCTGGCGATACTCAGAACCACCATCGAGCATTTGACGGCCGCCGGTTATATCTACATCGGCATGGACCATTTTGCCAAACCGAACGACGAGTTGGCCGTTGCCCAACGCGAGGGCAAGCTGTATCGGAATTTCCAAGGCTACTCAACGCACTCCGATTGCGACTTGATTGCCATGGGCGTCACCGGTATCGGCAGTGTCGGCGATACTTACAGCCAGAATCTGCGGGTCCTGGACGAGTATTACGAGCGTCTGGACGCGGGCGAGCTGCCGATCTTTCGCGGGCTGGAACTCAACCGCGACGATCTGTTACGCCGCCACGTCATCGGCGAATTGATCTGCCACTTCCGGGTTCGCAAGGGCGATATCGCGGAACGTTTCGGCGCTGATTTCGACGCATATTTCTCTAGGGAAATCAATGGATTGAAAAAAATGCAGGACGATAATCTGGTGTCTGTGGGGGATGACGAGATCCAGGTCTCGCCCAAGGGACGCCTGCTCATCCGCAACATCTGCATGGTGTTTGACGCGTACCTGAATCGCGCCGGTGAAGGTCAAAGCTTTTCCAAGGTGATCTGATCGGAAAAGACGTTTGTTTCAGGCAACTCGATCCGAATCAATTTCCGGTCGGGGCGATGTTGTTCAGGAAATGCGCGTAGGCGGCACGGTGGCGGTCCACGGTCTGGGCGGGGCCGTACAACTGCACGAACAGATTTCCCTTTGGTGTCTCTACGATGGCCGCGATGAGGACATGATCCTTGAGCGCTTCACCGGCGGGACCCATGCCGACGCCGCGGCGGTAGTCGCCGCGGAATTCGGCCGTCGTCACCGGCAGGTTTTCGACCTGAAACCGTTTCACGATCGGCTCTACCGCAGCACCCTCCGAATTCGAGAATTGGCTGCGCCAGCGGTCGATATTGGCATCGATGGAGCCGCCTTGTGTGATCCCGAAAAAATACACCACCAGGTGCCCCGCCAGCGTCTCCGAATCGCCCGGCAGCCGGTATTGATGCAAGCGCATCGAAGACGTCGGTGTTTCCGCGATCCACTCCCCGGGTACCGGCGCCTCGTAATCCAGCATCGCGATGCGCGACCCGGTGGATTCCGCAGCCGCGTATCCCGGCACCGCCAATGCCAGCGCCAGCAGCAGGGCAGGACGGAGAATGTGCGCCGCGAATGTCCCTCGCCGCGCGTCCTCACGCAAGGGCGCACAGCTAGATACGGCGGTCGCCCTTCCAGGCGGGGCTTTTCGTCCGTGTCCCGGCGGAACGCAGGCGCGCGCGGCCGACTCTCGTTTCCGCGTTGACGTATTTCGTATCACGTCATGACGGACCGGGTGGATTCGTTTGAACGTCATCGGGTCCCTATTTCTCCGCTTTCGTCTGTCCAGGAGGAAGGAGTCTGGCCATCATCTGTTCGCGCATGGTGTTCCATTTTTCGAGCTGGTCGGAGTTCAGCACGGCCAGTTGCTTGTTGTAGGTCGCGACCGCGTATTCAATCGCCTGACGCTGAAAGTCGAAAATCTTTTGATACGCGGAACCGATTTGGGTTGCGTCCGGGGCGGTCTCGGCGATCATGGAGCGCAGCTTCACGGTTTCCTCGCCGATTTTCTTCATGACGTCGGCGCTGAAGGATCGCGCCTCCTTGGCGATGTCTTCCAATTTTCCGAGCTGCTCCTGACTGAGATTGAGCGCGGCAAGCGGATTCATGGCCCTCTGTCGATGCATGCCGGGACCCATGTGCATACCGGGACCCATGTGCATGCCCATCGGAGGCGTCCCCATATGAGGCATGGTTCCGTAAGGCATGGACGGCACCCCCATCGGAGGCATCATGGGTCCTTGCGCTTGAACCTGTGGTACCAGGGCGAACACGCTGGCCACGGTGGCGACCAAAAGGGACGGGATAGATTTCATACGATTCTCCTTGTGAGATTTCATGGTATGGGGTTTTGAGGCGAGAATATCGCGTACTCGTTGGAAGATCGAGAGGATGTTCGGTGTACGCACTCAAAAGCGACGGGCCGGCGTTCGCCGGCCCGCGGTCGCGCGTTGGCAAATACCTGCACGGTCTACTGATGTTGCTGCGTTTGAGCGCCCGGCGCCATGCTGCCCCACGCGGACGGATCGAACCAGTTCATTCCGCTCGTGCCGCCCATGCCGGGGATTGCGTAGGCGGAGGGATTCATCCACTGCATGTACGTCATTGGATTCATGAAGGTGGCGTAACTCGCGGGATTCATCGCCTGCATGTACGTCATCGGGTTCATGAACGCCATGTACGCACCCGGATTCATCCACTGCATGTAAGTGTTGGGGTTCAACCAGGGTCCGTAGGCGGAGGGGTTCATCCACGCCATGAGGTTATTGGGGTTTGCGAACTGCATATAGAACTGCGGGGTCATGAACTGGCCGTAGGTAGCCGGATTCAGGAACGCCGGGTATGTGCCCGGATTCATGAAGGCCGCCCATCCGCCGGGATGCGCGAGGTTGAGCTGACCGGGGGCGGCGGCACCGGCCGCCGGGGCGCCCATGTAGCCGCCCCAACTCGACGGATCGAAGGGATTGAAACCCTGTGCCGTCTGACCGCCACCCATCCAGCTCGACGGGTCCATGGGGTTGACTGCGGCCTGTGCGCCGCCGGCGGGTTGCTGGCCCGGGGTTTCGGCGGCTTGCGCGTAGTTCAGATGGAGACTTACGGCGACGATTGCGGGAATTACGATTTTCTTCAACATGGAACCAGACTCCTCATTTGTTGTGGTTGATGTCGGGAGGCCGGGCCTATGAGTTTCTTCCTGTCCCGCGCCCCTCCGACCGAGTCCCGTAGGCACGACTCGGTTTCTTCAAATATAATTTATATATTCGAATATTATAATACACTAAAATTTTATCCGGGTAAAGCGGCATGAGGCGGTTTTTTTTCTATTCGCCCGCAGCCGCCGTGGGGTGCTGCCGGCTGAATCGGGGAAGCCTCCGGGGCGGTCGCCCACGGGGGGGCGGCGCAGTTTACGCGACCGACATGTTGGCCTGATACAGGTTGTAGCTCCGGAGCAACTGCGTTGCCTGGTCCGCGGACACGGGTCGGCTGATCAGGTAGCCTTGAATCTCGTCGCAGCGCATCCGGTGCAGGAGTTCACGCTGGGCGTCCGTCTCCACACCCTCGGCGATGACTTGGAGATCGAGGCTGTGCGCCATGGAAATGATCGCGCTGATGATGCCCTGGTCCTGGGGGCTAGGCGTCACGTCGCTGAGAAACGAACGATCGATTTTGACCCAGTCTACCGGCAGGGTCTTCAGGTAGCTCAGGGACGAGTAGCCGGTACCGAAGTCGTCGATTGCAAACGATACGCCCGCCTCGTGTAGTTCGGTCATGGTCTCCACCGCACGATTGAAGTTCTCGATGAGCGTATTCTCCGTAATCTCCAAGTCAAGCCGGTCGGCGTCGATGTCGGTTTCCTTCAGGATTGCATTGATCTGGTTGGCCAGATCGTCGTTACGGAACTGCGCGGGGGAGAGGTTGACCGCCATCTTAACGTCTCGGAAACCCATTCTGTCCCATTCCTGCAGCTGGCGGCAGGCCTTGTCCAGGACCCATTCCCCGATCCTGTTGATCACGCTTGTATGTTCAGCAACTTCGATAAACTCGCCGGGGAGTATAAAACCCAGCTTCGGATGATTCCAACGGATCAATGCCTCCATGCTCCGAATCTGGCCGGTCTCCAGATCGACGGTCGGTTGGTAGTGCAGAACCAGCTCATTGCCCTCGATCGCCCGGTGCAGCTGGCCTTCCAACCAGAGTTGGCGGTAGGCGATTTTATTGATCTCGCTCGAGAAGAACTGCATGTTGTTGCGACCGTGACGATTCTTTGCTTCCGTCCGGGCGGCGCTCGCGGCCCGCAGTAGAAACTCCGGTTCGCTTCCGTCATGGGGAAACAGGCTGATTCCTGCACTGCAGGCGATAAAGATCTCGTGATGGTCGATCTCGAGTTTTTCCGACAGCGCATCGAATATTCGTTTAATGATCCAGGTAACCGACTCGGTGTTGTGCAGGTCCGTGAGCAGGATACCGAACTCGTCGCGGCTGAGACGGGATATCGTGGCGCTGTTTTTTTCCGATCCCAGAATACCCACTGTATCCACCGAGCGAAGCACGTTGGACAGGCGCTCGGCGACGGATTTCAACATCTGATTGCCCGCGATTTCACCGAGGGTATCGTTGATACGCTTGAAGGTGTCGATATCCAGATAGACCAGGGCGGCGATATTGCCGAATCGTTGACTGCGCGCCAGGGTTTGCCGCATCCGGTCCAGGAAGGTGAATCGATCGGGCAGTCCGGTGAGCTCGTCGTAGTTGCGAGCTTGATGCGCCGACCGGCGGAATTCGAGTTCTTCCTCCAGCTCCTTGACTCGATCCCGAAGCGCGACCACGTCTCCCGTTAAGGGGACCCGTTCCGGATTTTCTTGTGGATAATCCGACGATTTGTCGGACCGGGAATTGCCCGATTCCAGCTGTTCGACGTCGTCGTACAATTCATTCCGGTGCGCGAATTCCGGTTGCCAGCGCACTACGCGATTTCGCCCCGCGTCCTTCGCCAGATAAAGCGCTATGTCCGCACGATGGATCAGATCATCGGCGTTGGCGATGTCCGCGGTGAGGGCCGCCACACCGATGCTCGTCGTGATTCTCGCCGCGGGGGTGACGTTTTCCACGGATTGGACATGTACATCTTTGCGCAGACGCTCGGCGATGAGCGCCGCTTGATCAAGATCCGTCTCCGGCAGAATTATGCAGAATTCCTCTCCGCCGTAGCGACCGATGATATCCGTCGGTCTGGAACTTTGCCGCAACAGCTCGGATACGTATTTCAGCACCTTGTCTCCACAGGCGTGACCGAAACGATCGTTGATGCTCTTGAAGTGATCGAGGTCCATCATCAGGCAGGAAAGCGGTCTTTTCTGTTTCCGGGAAGAGGCGAATTGATGCTCGTACTTCTCCAGGAAGGCCCGGCGATTGAGGCACCCGGTCAAGGGATCCCTGGTTGCGAGCAACTCGAGCTCCAGTGTCTTATCCAGCAATTCTTCCTGTGATTTGTACAGCGCGCCGACCGTTGACTGCAGCTCGTTGTGCTTCTTTTCGAGATCGGTCATGTCGTCGAAGGTGGCCAGGGTGCCGCGTATTCTGCCCTTGACGTCAAAGATAGGGGCGACGTTGACCACGAAGGTACGCCTGATGTGATTGTCGGACTGGAACTTGAGTGAAACGGCAATCTGGCGTTTCTTGTCCCGTAGGCAGCGTTGCCAGGGCAGGAGTTTGCCGCCGTTCTTGCTATCGTTATTCCAGGGCAGCGCGGACGCCCTTTTACCGATGAGCCGCTCCGTGGACGTTTTGATCTTTTCGGCGAAAGCGTCGTTTGCCAGAATGATTTGCTCTTTCTCGTCCAGGATCAACAGGCCTTCTGCGAGCGCATTGAACGCCGACTTGACCCGTTCCGGGATAACCGAGGACGGATCCAATTCGCGCAGGACTTTCTTGATGAAGAACAGATAAAATAGAAATCCGCAGACCGCGACGAACAACAGAAGACCCAGGAAAGATTTGGTCATCAGGTCGAAAAAGGATTTCGGTGACAACGGTGTGAAAACGACCTCTACCGTGCCCCATTGAACTTCATCTTTGAAGATTGGAACCTGAACGTGCGTCTGCGTCGATCTTCCTCTGGGTAACTTGATCCAATGTTTCCCGTGGTCGCCCGCTATCGCCGTGATTTCGCCGTTGAAGTTACGCAGCGCCGCGGACACGACATCCGGGTTCCTTTGCACCAGAGTATCAAGCGTGACGTTGATGAATTCGAATTCGTCCCGGCTGGCCGACATCGAGACTTGGATCGCGAGGGATTCGCAGAATTTCTTCCTTCCCTCGAGGACTCCGTCGCGTTCGTTGGGTACTATGCCGACAACGTCGGCGACAATGAGGATGCTCAACGTGAGCAGCACGAAAGCGATGGTGATCTTGATTGCCGGACTGATACGCAGGCGGATCACTGTCAAGCCCTGGTCGAGACTGGAATCGAATCCGTCGAATCGAACAAGCTGTCGGCGGTCTCGTCGTGGGCATCCTCGTCTTCCGGTTCTTCGGTATCTTTGTCGGACTTTCGTCTGACGACGATCGGCAGCGGATCGAATTGGAACATCAGGGGCGAGAACGAAATCAGGCTAGCCGCCAGATATCCCAGTCTGAGTAGCCAGATGACGTAGCCCGCGGAAATCGTGAATGCAACACCGATGGCCGACGTAACCGCAATGTTGTCTTTGGAGAACAGACCCCCGGATTCCCCTATTTCGTGCTTCATGGAATCGAGAAGATCCAGCAACTGCGCCGAAATCGCCAGCGGCGGCAGCATCGGGCTCACCAAACCGACTTGCGACATCGCCCGCGTCACCACGTTCTGCGCGGAGGCGTCGTCCGGCGACAGCCGCAGCACATCGGCCAGTGCCGGCCGCAACGAATCGAGGGTATCGAAAAACAACCCCGAGATGTTGATGGGAGTCGGGAAGGGTGATGCCGGCAATGTGTCGGTCGATTTCTGCACAACAATCGTCGCTGGCGCGGCGTCGGACGTCGCCTGACCTACCTTTGTCACTTCTGGCTTTTCATTAAGCTTAGTCACTTTGTCGGTAGCTAACCAGAACGGGTCAACAGGATCGGGGCTGGATTTAGGCTCCTCAGTCGGGGTTTCCCCAAAGGGCTCCTCGGCCGATTCGACCGGCGGTTCCGTATTCGGGGTCTCGCCGGGGTCGGGAATCTCGTCCACTATGGCTTCATCCAGGGGGGGTGGCGGCGGGAGCGTGGCCAGTACGTCAATCGTGATCGTGTCTAGATCGCTGAGTGCGCCGCCGGCACCGGAGCTCCCGAGATCGTCGGTAATCACCTGCAGACTCGCCGTTCCCGAGAACCCGGAGTCCGGGGCGAACGCCATGCCGTCCAGGGCGGCGTTGACGTCGGCGACCGTGCCGGTGAAACGCATGGAAGCGTCGCCGCTTCCAGTCCCGGTGACGAAACTCAGTCCTGTGGTGCCCGCCAGGCTTACGGTTCCGTTTGTCGCGGTGAACGTGATTTCCAACGCGTTGTTTCCGATATCCGCATCCGAGACCGCGACGAGATTGCCGTTGACCGACGAGAATTCCAGGCTGGTGTTTTCTGTCGTGGTTTGATTGCCCGGGATACGGTTATCGGGGGAATCGTTGATCGAGTTGACGGTGACGCTAAAGGTGGTGTCGACGAATTCGCTGCCGGAATCGGTGGCGCGAACGGTGATGTCCGCGGTGCCGTTGGCATCACCAAGATAATCGAGGGTCAGCATTCCGATACCGGCGTCGATCAAGGTGCTGCCGAACAGGGCATTGTTGGTGTTCGAGACGACGGAATACGCGAGGGCGCTGTCCGCGTCTTCGGGATCGTCGAACGCCATGAACAGGTCGATGGCGGTCGGCACCGCGTCTTCGTCGACAGTCACGTCTGCGATACCGACGGATGTCGGCGTCTCGTTGACGTCGTTGACGTCAATCGTAATCGCGGCGGAATCTACGAAACCGCCGTCGCCGGCCTCGACGGTGAGGATATACTGATTCGTGGTCTCGAAGTCGAGGCTGGTGTTGTC
>CAMYIN010000177.1 GCA_947258495.1 uncultured Gammaproteobacteria bacterium | reverse complement strand
GCTGGATAGTCCAAATCAGCCCCACCATGAACCAGGTGGCGGCGGCGTGCACGATCAGCGTGGTCATGAGAAGGCGGTCGACGGCAATTCTCGCTCCCCGGCGGCCAGACCCTCCACGATCTCGTCGGCGAGGGAAAACGGGAAACTGAAGGCCACTTCGTGGTCCTGCACTTGACCGAAAATGCGGTCGCCGGTGCAAGGCACGATCATCTGCGGCTCGCCGCTCAACAGCGGGGCGATGGCGAGATCCGCGCAGTCGATGCGGCCGCGAAAATCGCTTTGCAACACGCCCCCGCGGCTCCACAGATAGGCCTGACCGAGGCGCATGATCTGCGCGCTGTTGCCGTAGATCACGATCACGTCGGGCTCGAAGTCGGTGCGGTTGAGCGGCGCCACCGCCACGCCGACGTACTTGCCCTGCGGCAGCTTGGGGACGCTCTCCTCGCTCAACCGTCCCGCCTCGAGATTCCGGGTATAGAGGTCGACGCACAGGTTGCCCTCGCTGTACTGCGGCAGCCGCTTCTCCAGCCCCAGCGCCATGGCGCCGAGCACGCAGCTGCTGTCTTCCCTTCCGAGGGCGATGACCCAGCCGAAGCGGCGGCACATGGAGATCGCCTGGCAGGTGGTGAACCGGTTCCTCATGTCGCGCTGCGGGCGTTTCGCGCGCTCCGGCGCGTCCTCCCAGGTGGTGAGGAACTTCACCGCCACCGGGAAGGTGTTGAGGCGCAGGTAGCGATTCAGTTTTTCGTCGTACTCAATAAGCGCGTTGGATTTCACGGCAACAGTCCTCGGTGGCGACAATCGTGGGTGCATGATACCGACGACGGCACCGGATTACGAAATGTGCCGGATTGGGCGGGCCCGGCGTGTCCCTGACGGGGTGCGGATGATTGAAGGGCCAAAAAAACGGGGCCTGAAACGGGTTCAGACCCCTATTCTAAGAACCAGAGCCGCGCAGCCTGCGGCGATGCGCGATAGTCGGAGGCTGGTTACGGTATTGATCGCTTGCAGTTCTTTGCCAGGTTCCTGGTGAGATCCTGCAGACTCAGATCGACTTCTTGGGCGACCAACTGCGCGTATCGATCCTCCGACATTTCACGTCCACTTACATGGATGTAACGGCCCTGGTCACTGGGCTGCCAATGCGCTAAGGCGTTGGGATACGGATTCGAGAGGGGTGTTGATGCGCAACCCCCGAGCAATGCAGTCGCGATCAGGGTGAGGACAGGGATCGAGAGTTTCCAAATTTGTCGGCGAGAATGCTTCATGCGGGGCCCCCTACGTTTCCGTTACAAGTACTTCGTGACCTTGGTTGCAAAGCCGCACCTGCACGTCAGGGTTCTTGCCCCCGACCGATCCGCGTGGATCGGCCGACGGTGTTACCGGACCGGTTCCGGGCAACCCGGCTGTCTCGCGTTACGAGACCCGTGGCTTTCCGTCCCCGCCTCACGACGGGTTTGGCTTTAACTGTTGATTTTAAGTATAGACGATACTCGGCGGCACGTCGGTCGCCCGCGACGGGCAAACGTTACCCAAATCAAACGCCGCGCAATTGCCTTTTTTCAGGCTCGAATTCTTATTGAGCTTTGCCTTCTAACGCTTTGACATAACGACGTAAACTGCGCTTGTCTTTGTCGTCGATCTGGACGAACCGGGCACCGATTTCGTAGGTTTCCTCCTGTTCGAGCTCCTTCACGCGCACGAGCTTGGCCTTGCAGTCGATGGTGCTGTCGTGCGTCGGCAGGTTCAGCGACAACTGCAGAATGGTCCCGACCTTGAGCGCTCGGGGATAATAAAACAGCACACCGCTGGCGCTGAGATTCCGCACTTCGAAGATTTCGCCGACGCTCGTCGCCAGGCGTAAGCGCCCCACGATCGCCGCGTCGATGCGCTGCGAGTCCCGTCGCTCCTCCTCGTACAGCGCGGTCTGGTTCTTGCCCCGGCTCTTGGCGCGATACAGGGCCTGGTCGGCTTTCCGCATCAGTCCCTTGGCGGTTTCCGCGTCGACGTTCAGGGTCGCCACGCCGCCGCTCACGGTGAATTTCTTCAACGGCTGCATCGCGCCCTTGGGAAAAACGCTGCGCTCCACGTTTCGGCGAATCCGTTCGGCGATGACGAAGGCGCCCTCCTTGGTCGTCTCCGGCAGTATGAGCGCGAATTCTTCGCCGCCGTAGCGCGTGGGGACGTCGACGTCCCGCACGCATTTCTTGATGATGCGCGCTAGTCGTTTCAAGGCCCGGTTGCCCGCCATGTGCCCGTTGACGTCGTTGTAGTGCTTGAAATCGTCGACGTCGCAGAACACCAGGCTCAAGGGCGCGTTGTAGCGGTTGGCGCGCACGACCTCGGCCTCCAGGGCGCGCGTGAAATAGCGAAAGTTGTAGAGTTGCGTCAGTTCGTCGACGAAGGTCTCCTGCTGGGTCTGCTGAAAAATTCGTATTTCGATGATCTTCGGGTTCTTGATTCTTTTGTTGATGTCGACGAAGTAATCGAGCAGGGCGACGCGGACGTCCACGTCCCGCTTCAGTCCGTTGCTTATCGTCTCCCAGTGACGCAGCACCGCCTGGGTGTGTTTGCGTGCGGTGGGTTTGGTGAATTCCAGGTGCGCGGTGGTGAAAATGAGTTGCGGGTAGATCTCGTCGCCGTATTTCACCGCCAGACGCTCGACCTCCTGGGCGAAGCGCTCGCGGTCCCGGGAATGACGGACCAGCAACCTGTTGATATCGTCCAGGATTGGCGTTTTGTTATTCTGTGCCACGCACTCGTCCCGCGTTGTAGCCGGGCCGCTTTCGACCAGGCCCGCCGTCATGTTCGATAACGCCCCGATACCTACCGCGCCAACTGACAACGAGTGTACCGTGTTCGCAGCAACAGCGACATATAAAAAGGGTAAATTGAAACAGAGTGCGCGCAGCGTGCGTCGGCACCCGCCGACGGCGTTGTTCGTCTGCGGCTAACCGACTGCAGTAGTGCGAAATCAGCGCCGCGGCGTAACGCCCGGTCGACGCCTGCGTCAGTGTTTCGAACGCGGCGGAGCCAGCGGCGCCCCGCCCACGAAGCCCTGAGTTGCGCGGCTTTTCTTTCTGCTGCTGAAGGGAGACAGTGGACGGCTGCGGAGCCGTATGGTTTGGTCGTGGGCGTGAAGGATGCGCGTCAGGCGAATCTGGTCCTGCACCGAGACGCGGAAGAAGCGCAGTCCGATATCGAAACCCCGGGGGTCGATTTCGGTGTAGCGAACCACGTGTCCGAGCAATGCAAAACATTCCCCGTCCGGCACCACGAGGGTCAGTTCGAGGCAATGCCCCGGCAAGCCCAGCAGGCGCTCGCTACCGAGCCTGCTGCCCACGAACGAAAGATCCGCGATGCCGCAGGACACGCCCTGCCCGGCAACGCGGTCGCGGTGGGCGTAGGCCAGCGTGCGATTGCGAACCCGCGTTTCCAGTCTCGTGGCGATGCGGTCGTAGCGCCGTTTCTCCTGCCATTCGAGACAGGAACTCCCCTCGGTCATGCGGTATCTGTGTAAGCGTTGACGATGAGAAACAGAGATTTAGACAATGATGGTGAGAAAGTAAAACAACTTGCGACGGACGGCCCTTATGGCGCGAAGAAGCGATTCACAGCTAGCGGGTCTGCTCGCACCGGGTTTCCCGGGTGAACAGGATCAGCAGCGCCGCCAGCGCGGCCCAGGCGAGCATCAGGCTGAAACCCGCCTGATAGGCCGCCAGGTCGTAGACGCGCACGCCCGCCTCCTCCTGGCCCTGCCACGTGCGGTCCAGCATCCACCCCACCGCAGGCTGCAACAGCATGGGACCGCTCATCACCCCACTGTTGACGACCCCCGAAACCGTGCCGGCGAGGGAGATGGGCACGGATTCCTTGGCAAACGCGAAACCCACGATCATGCAACCGGAGAAAAAGCCGATCACCATCAACACCGACACCAGCAGCCACACCGGCATACCCGGCAGGTACACGACCAGGGCCCAGCCGGCGAGCAGCACCCAAACGCCGGCGACGTACGGCAGCTTGCGCGCGCCGATGCGGTCCGACAGCGCGCCGAACACCGGTCCGCCCAGCGCCCAGGCGACCATCAGCGCCGACGTCACCGCCGCCGCGCCGACCGGCGTGAGACCGTAATGGGCGATGAGAAACGGCACCCCCCACAGACCGGCGAAGGTCAACAGGCAGCCGACCACGCCGCCCGGCACCAGCGCCAGCAACCAAGTGTTGCGATACGCGAATACGCGTCGCAGCCCCGCCCAGATGCCGAAATGCGGACTGTCGTCGCTGTGCTCCGGCGCGTGCGATCGATAGCCGCGCTCGACGGGGTCATCGCGCACCAAGGTCCAAATGCACAGCGCCAGCACGCCGGTGAACGCGGCCATGATGACCATGACCTGGCGCCAGCCGAAGGCGGCGACGCCGATTTGCAGCGGCACGCCGGCGAACACGGCCCCGCAGATCCCCGCGAACAGCGCCACGCCGCTGGCCATGGCGTACTGCCTCAGCGGCAGCCAGTGGCTGGCGAGCTTGAGCATGCCGACGAAGGCCACCGCCACCGAGCCGCCCACCAGCAGGCGGCCCATACCGGCGACGTCGCCGTTGGGGGCGAGCGCAAACACCAGGGTGCCGACGGCCGCTACCAGCGCCCCCAGGCTGAGGAGCTTGCGCGGCCCCCAGCGGTCGGCCAGCACCCCGGTGGGGATCTGCATGGCGACGTAACTGTAGAAATAGAACGCCGACAGGTTGCCGAGCGCGGCGGCGCCAAGATCGAAGGTGCGGCTGAGTTCGTCGCCGATCACCGCCGGCGCCACCCGCTGAAAAAAACCGATCAGATAGAGCGCGGCGCCCAGACCCCAGACGGTCCAGGCCAACGTCAGGGGCGGAAAACGCTGAGCGTCGTTCGTTGTGGAATGCGACTGCGGCAAGATGCTGCGTATCCGTGCGTGCGAAAGCGCCGCACTGTACTTCGCGCCGTTCCCCACGGCAACCTCGAAAATCGGGGACAGAAAATCGGGGACAGACCACGTTATCCCATTCATTCAGTTTAGGCATGAGCCATGGGAAAATCGCAACATGGAACGTGGTCCCCCTTCAGCTTTGGCCTGCGCCCTTTCTATTTGCGGCCTGAGACAGTACGTGGAGCACCAAGAAAATAGATCTGCCCCATTTGGTGTAAATATGTTCGACGGAATCTTGTCCTACGAGAGATACGAGTTGTCGGGGGGCGGGACCGGGAGCAACGATAAACTTGGTCGTTGCACAGGCCTTAATTACCGCGCGTCGTTCACGGTCACACCGGTAGAGCCCGAGGTAATCCTTATCCGCGTGTCCTGGTCCGCCTCGTCTGCCACTTGTACCACGAAATATGCGATCGCCACGCCCAGCAGCAGACCAAACGCAAGGCAGCCGCTAGGATTTCGTTCGCAGAATGGTCGCGACGCATCCGAGCTATGCATTCGATATCGATCGAATACACTTACGTGATGCGAATAGAGAGGCAACACCAGCCCCGGAGCAGGTCCATCGTCGACATCATAAGACGCCAGTCGCAAGCTGATCCGGCTCACGAAACGATCGCCGAAATCGTAGGAGAACTGAAGCATAGTCGCTACGGGTTTCGCGACGGCGACAGCAGTGAAAAAGAGCGAAAAGACAAAGAGAAAAAGTCGATGTAATCTCATGGTTCCACACCTGAGGAAAGCGGGAAAGATTTATTTTTTCGACCCGGTAGTCTCGGGATTCTTTACAGATCGAGTGGGGAGTTGTAAATCAAGATACCATAGTTTCCCGGCCGGCTTAGATTTGCATGGATCCCGACGTGAGCTTATGGGCCCCATCCATCCATTACCCTGCCTAATCATTGATTAGCCAACACGTCGATTAGTACAAGTTTGGCGTTCGTGCTTCCCGGTTGACCTCGGTCATAGATGTTAAGAGAAAATGGGGACAGACCACGATATCCCCGGCATCCACTTAGAACGTGCAATCTGAAATCGTGGTCTGTCCCCCATTAATCCTTCAATCGATAGCCGGTCTTGAAGATCCACCATACGGCCGCTAGGCACAGCAGCATGAAGACGAAGATCATGCCCAGGCTGACGGCGACGTTGACATCGGCGACGCCGTAAAAACTCCAGCGGAAACCGCTGATCAGATACACCACCGGATTGAACAAGGTGACTTTCTGCCAGAACGGCGGCAACATGTTTATGGAGTAAAACGCGCCACCGAGAAAGGTCAGGGGCGTGATGACCATCAAGGGAACGACCTGCAGTTTCTGAAAATCGTCGGCCCAAAGTCCGATGATGAACCCGAACAAACTGAAAGTGACCGCGGTCAGCAGCAGAAAACTGATCATCCAGAACGGATGCGCGATTTCGTAGTCGACGAACAAGCGCGCGGTGGCGAGGATCAGCAGGCCGAGGACGACCGATTTGGAGGCGGCGGCGCCGACGTAACCGACGACGATTTCGACGTAGGACACCGGCGCAGACAGCACCTCGTAAATGGTTCCCGAGAACTTCGGAAAATAGATCCCGAACGCGGAATTGGAAATGCTCTCGCTCAACAGCGACAGCATGAGCAGTCCCGGAACGATGAACGAGGCGTAATCGATACCGTCGATCTCGCCCATGCGCGAACCGATGGCGGCGCCGAAGACGATGAAATAGAGCGAGGTGGAGAGGATCGGCGACGCCACGCTCTGCATCAGCGTACGCCAGGTGCGCTCCATTTCGAAAACATAGATGGCTCGAATTGCGTACAGGTTCACGGCTGCTTCCGCACCAGGCTGACGAAGATCTCTTCCAGCGAGCTCTGACTGGAGCGGAGGTCTTTGAAATCGATGCCGTGCCGGCCCAACTGGCGCAGCAGTTCGGGAATTCCGGTGTGTTCCTTCTGGGCGTCGAAGGTATAGACGAGCACACAACCGTCCGCCGACAGCTCCAGTGGATGCCCGGCGAGTTCGGCGGGTATCTGCGCCAAGGGTTGCTGCAGCGTCAGGGTCAGTTGTTTTTTGCCGAGCTGATTCATGAGCACGTTCTTCTCCTCGACGACGATGATTTCGCCGTCGTTGATCACGCCGATGCGGTCGGCCATTTCCTCGGCCTCTTCGATGTAGTGGGTGGTCAGAATGACGGTGACCCCGTTTTCGCGCAGGCCCCGAACCATCTCCCACATGTCGTGCCGCAGTTCGACGTCGACGCCGGCGGTCGGCTCGTCGAGAAACAGGATTTCCGGTTCGTGCGACAGCGCCTTCGCGATCAAGACGCGGCGCTTCATGCCCCCCGACAGCGTCATGATCCTCACCTGCCGCTTGTCCCACAGCGACAGGTCGCGCAGCACCTTTTCGATGAAGGCCGGATTCGGCGGCTTGCCGAACAGCCCGCGGCTGAAATACATCTGCGCCCAGACGCTCTCGAAGGTGGCGGTGGACAGCTCCTGCGGCACCAGACCTATTCTCGACCGCGCCGCGCGATAGTCGGAGAGGATGTCGTGGCCGTCGACGGTGATCGTGCCTTCGCTCGGCGTGACGATGCCGCAGACAATGCTGATCAAGGTCGTTTTGCCCGCTCCGTTCGGACCCAGCAGGGCGAAGATCTCGCCCCGGCGGATATCCAGGTTGATGTTGTTGAGAGCGCGTAATCCCGAGGCGTAGGTCTTAGTGAGATTTCTTATTTCAATAACGGATTCCAAACGAGCTCCAGAGACGCGCAAAGGCTCTAGTGACGACGGCAAGCAGTGTGCGGCAACTTGCCGCCTGAAAGTTGGCGTCCCCAAGGGGATTCGAACCCCTGTTGCCGGCGTGAAAGGCCGGTGTCCTAGGCCGACTAGACGATGGGGACGGAAGAATTGGTGGAGCCAGGCGGGATCGAACCGCCGACCTCTACAATGCCATTGTAGCGCTCTCCCAGCTGAGCTATGGCCCCACGCGCATGTACCCGGGACCCGGCCTGCGCCGTATAAAAATCCCAGGTATTCCGAGCGGTGCGGTACTTTACGTGTTGCCGATTTAGCGGTCAAGGCGGCGGTTTGACCGCAGTCTCACAGGGCACGTACACTCTGGCGTTCCTCATCGGGGCGATTAGCTCAGTGGGAGAGCGCTGCCTTCACACGGCAGAGGTCGCTGGTTCGAGCCCAGCATCGCCCACCATACGTCAAAAAATCATTGAACACTAATTGATCCCCGATCTCACGCAACATTTCTTCACGATCCACGCTCCGTTCGCCCAAGGTTCTTTTCAGCGAGCGTATGAACATTACTAGATATGGTCCGTTGGGCGCCAACGAAGCTGTAGCACATAGCAACCGCTTTCTTATTCCAATCCTGACTCCAGCAACCTGTTCTAAATCTCTAGAAAATGCTACTCACCGCGCCAGGTAACACCCGACACGAACAAGGTATATAAGCAACTCG
>CAMYIN010000176.1 GCA_947258495.1 uncultured Gammaproteobacteria bacterium | reverse complement strand
CCATACCTCACCGCACACGCGACGTAGGTTTGGGCGGAATCCTGTTGGAGACGAAAGGATTCAACCGCCTGAGACCCGGAATGCGGGTCGACGCCGCCTTTGTTCCGGCACGTACCCTTCGTACGCGCGTCGCAAGTGTCACCGACAACACCATCGAGCTGTCATATGAACGGCTGGACGCGGACGATATCGTGTTCCTCAGCGACCTCCTGCAAACACGTCGCATCGACGGATGCGCCGACGACGCACCGAGGCATGCACATCTGCAAAGTCCGGATTGAACTCTACATACTCGCAGCTCCCACAATATCAACCAGGCAACCGACAAGCCATATGCGCCGTGACATCTCGGGAAGGTCCGTGAATCGTTTCTCCGTGAGCCCGCAGATTTCTTGACCGTCAAACCGCCGTCAACTAAGTTTTTTGTGGAAAACACGTTGCGCTGAATCATAGTGGCAATCCCGGCGGAACAGCGCATTCCCACTTTGACCCTACGTTCGATGTGCTGCAGATCAACACAACATTCCCAGCCCGTCACACGCCACAGACCGCGCGATCGTATGATTGCTCTTCGACCGGGCCGGCACGAGTTCTGGCGGGTGTCATGTTGATTGCGTTGTCGTGTGCGTCCGCACCGCCACTGCGAGGCAATGACCTCGAAGTCAGCGCCGATCTATACCGTCACGTTGAACACACCTACGGTGCCGCCGCCCGCCGGCGCGTTGAACGCTGGCGCCGACTTGTCGCCACATCGATGGGAAAAGACGAGCGAAGCAAGCTCGAAGACGTGAACCGGTTTTTCAACGAGCTGCGCTTCGTTTCGGACAGAGACCATTGGGGTGATCGCGACTACTGGGCCACGCCGTTGGAATTCCTGGGAACCAACGGCGGCGACTGCGAGGACTTCTCCGTAGCAAAATATTTCACTCTCAAAGAACTCGGCATCCCCGACGACAAACTCGCACTCACCTATGTGAATTCACTGAAACTGAAACAGGCCCACATGGTGGTGACGTATTATCCCGACACGCAGCAAGAGCCATTGGTGCTCGACAATATCGTTCCGCAGATCAAACCCGCGTCATTTCGGAAAGACCTCGTACCTATCTACAGCTTCAGCGGCGACAGTTTGTGGGTGGCGAAGCAACGCGGACGCGGACGGTTCCTCGGAAAAGCGGATCGCTCGATCAAATGGAAGGAAATGATGGATCGCATGGCTCAACAAAGGTTGAGACCCATCAAGCGCTCTACTCCTCGTTCAGACACGCTGCAAAAATCTTCGGCGCAATAAACCATGACACTGTATAAGCAGATCTATCTATTCATCGTAATACTGTTTGGCGTCCTGTTTTCGGGGACGCTGCTGCTCAATTTTAACAGCGCGAAAGTCTTCCTCGATGAGCAACTCCGGTCTCACGCTCAGGATACCGCCACATCGCTTGGACTTTCCCTGTCCTCCTCGGCCGACACCAACGACAACGCCGGCATGGAAACAATGGTCAACGCGATCTTTGACCGGGGTTATTACCAGGAAATCGCCGTCGAGAGGCAGGACGGCTCGCTCGCCGTCCAACGGTTGCTGGACGTGGAAATCGAGGGCGTTCCTCAATGGTTTATCCGCCTCATACCTCTCGAGACCTTGCGTGCAAACGCCAACGTAATGAACGGTTGGAATGTAATCGGGGCGGTACACGTGAAGAGCCATCCGGGATATGCTCATCGCGAGCTGTGGTACATCGCAACGCGCATGCTTGTGTGGTTCAGCCTGTTGGCTGCTATTGCCACGATCCTGGCGGGCCTGATCCTGAAGCGTATATTGAGGCCTTTGGCGGCGGTCGAGCGGCAGGCCGAATCGCTGTACGCCAGGGAATACATCATCCAAGAAAACCTTCCAAAGACCCGAGAGCTGCGCAACGTAGTGCTTACCATGAATCGGATGACCGAATGGATTCGGGCGACCTTCGAGGAACAATCGCAGACGGCCGAAGCACTTCGGGAACAAGCGTTTGTTGATCCGGTCACAGGCATTGCCAACCGACGCGAATTCGACAACCTGCTACAAAGTCATCTGAAATCGACGGACGACCCGCAGCAGGGTGCGTTATTGTTAATCCGCCTCCACGTTCTCGTGGAAATCAACCAGACGAAAGGCTACGAGATGGGCGACGAGCTGCTTCGTATCGTTGCGCAGTACCTCGTTGAATCCACGTCAGACAGCGAGGCCACGCTCGTTGCCCGATTGTCGGGGGCAGATTTCGGCGTGCTGCTCGCCGGTGCCCACGCGCAGCAAGCGCAACAGATCGCCGACGGTATATGCGATGAACTGCCGCAACTCTGCGCGGCCGACTATTCGCGTGCAGCGAACATAGTCAACGTCGGTGTCGCCTTGTACGCACCACATCAAACGACCACGGATATCCTGGCGCAGGCGGACGCGGCCCTGCGCGCGGCGGAGGCCGCCTGCCCGAATTCGAGCTCCCTGCGCGCACAAGACACTACACTCCCGGCCATCGGACGGCAGGAGTGGCGCAACAGGCTCTCCGACGCCATTACGACAAAAGATGTGCGCCTTTACGTCCAGTCCGTCGTCGACGCCTCCGCGCCACATAAACTTCTGCACGCCGAAGTCCTGGTACGCATCCCGGCGGACAATGAGCAATTGTGGCATGCGGGGGAATTCGTCCCCATTGCCGAACAATCCGGTCTCGCGCCGGAGTTGGATCGTATCGTCTTTTTGGTAGCGCTGGAGCAAATCAAACAACGCGACGACGTCGCGACCTGGGCGATCAACATATCGCCCGCCTCCCTGAAGGAGGAAACTTTCCGCGATTGGGTAGTAGATACACTGCGCCAGGCCGGAACATCGCCCAGAATCAGCTTGGAGTTCTCTGAGATCGGAGTGCTGCGCAGCGTGGAACCGCTGCGCCGACTCGCGCGGGATCTACAGTCTCTGGGGCACGGCCTCGGTCTCGACCACTTTGGCCGAGGATTTTCTTCCTTCGGATATCTGCAGACGGTGCGTCCGGACTACGTAAAGATCGATGGCGCCTACACCAGCTCGATTCGAGACGATCGAAATAACCAATTCTTCGTCTCATCGCTGTGCAAGGTCGTGCACAGCCTGGGAATCAAGGCCATCGCAGGTTCCGTCGAGAACGAACAGGAGTGGAAGGCGCTTCGAGAATTAAAAGTGGACGGTATTCAAGGATACGCCGTGGAACGACCGGTCCCTATTACCCATTGGCCTGGCGTGAACAAGGCCGTGGCAAAAAAGGCCTGATCATATTCAGAGGACGTCGTCCTTATTCAGCATGAGGTCCGGTTCCGCATTGAGTTCTCTGCGAACCTGTCTTCGCTGTATCAATTTGCGTTGTGCCTCCGGTGGAAAATCCGTGAAGTTGATTACGCCCCGCTGAATAAGAATGGTAACCAGATCCTCCAGCACGCGGGCAAGTTCGTGATCCGTCGCCGACAGAAAATCGGTCAACCCCTTCTCCGTGCGCCGATCCGATAGGAAGCTCAGCAGATCCGGATCGTCGAAGGACAGCTTTTCCCGCGCCTCCTCGGTGGGAGAGCCGTGCAGCTCCACGATATTTCCATGCGTATCCCGTCTTGCGTATGGCATGGTTGGCCGGCGTTCTGGGCCCCGCGCACGCGGGGCGACAGCTTTCTCCAGATAATTGACTAATATTTAAGTAATTATAGGCCAGTTGGCGCTCCCACGCCGTGGGAGCGCCGTAGCGGGGGTGCGCAAGAGATGAGGCACGCTTGGCCGTGGGAGCCGTCGCGGTCTCGATGTGCCGCGCGATCGAGACCCGAAACAGAACGCTAATAACTACTAACATAAGCGATCAGCGAGTATGGGTTTTATGAACGAGCATGCGTGGCAGATCAACGCGCAAGAGGCCTCATTGCCGGACGATCCGCTGCTGGATTGCCTGGTCGCGCTGACACGGATCTTCGAACGACCGCAGTCCGCATACTCCCTCAGCTCCGGTTTGCCACTGGCCGACTCGCGCTTGACTCCCGATCTCTTCTCCCGGGCCGCCCGCCGCGCCGGGCTTTCGAGTCGCATGCGCAAACGGCCGCTGCGCCGCATACCGAAGTCGCTGCTGCCCGCGGTCCTGCTCCTGCGGGATCGGCGGGCGTGCGTGCTGCTGGAAATAGACATGGCCAACGGCAATGCGCTCGTATTGCTTCCGGAAACCGGCTCGGGCGAAGAAGTCGTCGCGCTGGACGAACTCGCCGCTGAATACACCGGCCATGCGATCTTTGTCCGTCCTGAATACCGGATGGACGCGAGAGCACCGGAGGTATTGTCGTCGCCTACTCGCCACTGGTTCTGGGGGGCGGTAACCCGGCAATGGCGCGTCTACCGTGACGTTCTGATGGCGTCGCTGCTGGTGAATCTGTTTGCGCTCGCGATGCCGTTCTTTATATTGAACGTCTACGATCGCGTCGTCCCGAATAACGCCGTTGAGACGCTCTGGGTGCTCGCAACCGGCGTCGCGGTCATCGCGCTGTTCGAACTCGTCTTGTCGGGAATGCGCGCATACTTCATCGACCGCGCCGCCCGAAACGTCGACGTCGAGATATCGTCGCTGCTGTTCGAGCGGGTGCTGGGAATCAGATCCGATTCCCGTCCCGCGTCCATCGGTGCCTTCGCCAATAACTTGCAGGAATTCGAGAGCATTCGGGATTTCATAACGTCCGCGACAATCATCACCGTCATCGATCTCCCGTTCATTCTGATATTTCTGGCAGCGGTCTGGTGGATCGGTGATGCGCTGGTTTGGATTCCCGCGGTCGCGATACCCTTGATTCTGCTCTATGCCCTCGTTGTGCAATGGCCGATGCGCAGGGCGGTGGAAAACAGCTTCAGGGCATCGGCGCAAAAAAACGCCACCCTGGTGGAGAGTCTCGCCGGCAGTGAAGCGATCAAGGCCTTCTGCGCGGAGGGCCAGCTTCAAAGAACGTGGGAACAAGCGGTAGCGCATATCGCGCACTGGCGGAACAGAACCCGCCTGCTGTCCACGTCAACGGTCAATTTCGCGACCTTCGTTCGCAACGTCTCCGTCGTCGGCGTCATCGTCATGGGGGTCTATCAGATCGCAGGAGGAGCGCTCACACTGGGCGGACTCATCGCCTGCGTTATCCTGAGCCGCCGCGCCATGTCCCCCATGAACCGAGTCGTGCACATCGCTACCCGGTATTTTCAGGCCCGTGCGGCACTGGAAACGCTCAATCGCATCGTCGATCTCCCCGTAGAACGGCCCTTCGGCAAATCCTACGTTCAAAGAAACGAGCTGAAAGGCGGTATCGAACTGGACAACGTCTCGTTCAAGTATCCCGGCGACGGTCCGGAGGTGCTGCGTAACGTTTCGTTCTCGATCAAACCGGGGGAACACGTCGCCATCGTCGGCCGAATCGGTTCCGGCAAGACGACGCTGGGGAAACTTCTCATGGGGTTCTATGAGCCGAACTCCGGCGCGATTTACCTCGACGGGACCGATATTCGTCAGATCGATCCCACCGAAATCCGGCGCAACTTCGGATACGTATCCCAGGACGTCATACTTTTCTACGGCAGTGTGCGCGAAAACCTGACGCTCGGGGCACCGCACGTGGACGACGATACCGTCATTCGCGCCGCGGCGATAACAGGCGTGACCGAATTCGTCGACCAGAATCCGAAGGGATTCGAAATGGACGTGGGGGAACGGGGCGCACGGCTGTCCGGCGGACAGCGCCAAAGCCTGGCGATCGCACGCGCATTGCTCTTGAGTCCTCCGATGATGCTACTGGATGAGCCCACGAGTTCAATGGATAACCGCACGGAACAGCAACTGATTTCCAGGCTTGCAGACGAAATACAGCACAAGACCGTCATATTGATAACGCACAGAGCTTCGCTGTTGGAACTCGTCGATCGCGTCATCGTGATGGACGACCATACCGTGGTCGCCGACGGCGGCAAACAGGAGATCCTGGAAGCCATAGAGCAGGGGAAAATCCGAGGTGCAAGGGGAAGCTAGGCCGATAACGCAACCGATGGCAGTGGTTTGAACGACATCCGCACACACCGTATCACCGTCCCGGAACCGGCAAACGATGTTGAACCGGTGTGGGATATCGATACGCACGCGCGACCGCGTTCTCCCAAAGGTGCGCGCATCATTCTCTGGTCGGTCCTGATCATAATCGTCAGCGCCACCGTATGGGCCAACCAGGCCGAGCTCGACGAAGTAGTAATCGGATCGGGGAAAGTCATTCCCTCGCGTCAGATACAGGTCGTGCAGAACCTGGAAGGCGGCATACTCGCGGAAATTCTGGTACAGGAAGGGGACACCGTTCAGGAGGGCCAGGTCCTCCTGCGCATCGACGATACCCGGTTCTCGGCCTCCTATCGCGAAAACAAGCTGCGGGCCACGGCGTTGGCGGCCAAGGCCACGCGGCTGAAGGCCGAGGCGGAAGGCCGCGACTTCGCCGACGATGCCGAGATCGCGCGCGAATATTCGAACATCTGGGAAAACGAAAACAGTCTTTTCGCATCCCGTCGGCACGAATTTAGAACGACGCTGTCGATATATCGCCAGCAAATCGCCCAGCACGAGCTGGAGCTGGCGGAACTGGGGGCGAAACTCGATAAGCTCGAAAACGGCTACGCTCTGGCAAACAAAGAATTGAGACTGACGGTGCCCTTGGTCAAGGAAGGCGCCGTCTCGGAAGTCGAGGTCATTCGCCTGCAACGGCAGGTCAACGATATCCGCGGGGAAGTCGAGACCACAAAACTCGCGATTCCGAGAATCCGATCGAAGCATCGCGAAGCTCAGGAAAAACTCACTGAATTCGAACTAAGTTTCCGCAACAAAGCACGCAAGGAACTCAACGAGGTGACCACGGAGCTTGCCGGCCTCGACGAGTCCAACGTGGCGCTGGAGGATCGCGTCGAGCGGACTGCCGTCAGATCCCCGGTGAAGGGCACGGTCAAGCAATTACTGGTGCACACGGTCGGCGGCGTGATCAAACCCGGCATGAACCTTATTGAAATCGTACCTATCGAGGACTCGCTGTTGGTTGAAGCGCAGATTCTGCCGGCCAACATCGCCTTTCTGCGCCCGGGTCAGAACGCGATCGTAAAATTGACCGCCTACGACTTCAGCATCTACGGCGGCCTGCCGGCAAGGCTGGAACACATCAGCGCGGACAGCATCCTCGATAAAGACGGAAACAGCCACTACCTGGTCAGAGTGAGGACGGACAAGAACTACTTGGGTGACGACGAGCAGAAACTGCCTATCATTCCTGGAATGACCACCTACGTGGATATTCTGACCGGAAAAAAAACGGTATTGAGTTACATATTGAAGCCGCTGCTCCGAGCCAAAGAGCGCGCACTACGAGAAAGGTAGCAGTGTCATGATTCTGTTATGCAGCGCAAATACCGATATCCGCAATCGCTGGAAACAGGGCCTCGCAGATCTCGTTAATATTGTCGAAGCCGGCGATCGTGCCGCCATGCTGCGGGAGCTGAACGCGCTGGAACCGAATCCGCTGCTGTTGCACTTGCAGCTGCCTCAGCTGAACGGAGCCGGCGGCGTTCGATCCCTACTGCAGACGATGCCGCGTCTGTCCGTCTTCGTGTTTTCCGACAAGCCCCGCGAAGAAGAAGGTCTGGAACTGCTGGTGGCCGGTATACGAGGGTATGCGAATACTTACATGGACCCACGCATTATCGAGACCGCAGTAGACGTCGTAAGCAAAGGAGAAATCTGGGTGGGGCGGCGACTGATCCAGCGACTGATCGAGGACGTCGCCCGCAACTCGCGAGCACCGGTATTGACAGACGCCAAAGCGCTCGCGCAACTCACCGAGCGTGAAAAAGAGATCGCCGCACTGGTGGGCCAGGGCGCTACCAATAAAACGGTCGCTGCGAGTCTGGGCATCACCGAACGCACCGTCAAAGCCCATTTGAGCCGGATATTTTCCAAAACGGGCACGAAAGACCGCTTGCAGCTGGCACTGATGGTCAACGCCTACTCACCCTGATCGGGATCTCCACAGGGCGTCCCTCGGTCCAGTCCGTGGACCGCGCCCGGACGCCGGACGGTCGGTTAGTACCATCGTACACTGGAGATCGGCGTTTTCTCGCCTATATTCCATAAGTAGAGGTAGGTCTTTTCTGGGGGTTCTGAAATGTCAGTCAGTGACGATGCTTCAATCGGTCATACCGCTATTGGTGTCGTGGTATCCACGACGGGGACAGTCACCGCTCGCGCAGCGGATGGCGCCGAACGCACTTTAAACGTCGGCGATTCGGTCTTCTCCAACGAGCAGATCATCACCGGTGATGACGGCACCGTTGCCGTGGATTTTGTCGACGGGACCCGTTTCGACTTGGGTCGGAACGCGGAAGCGGTACTCGACAACGACGTATTCGATATATCCGTTCTGGAAAACCTGTCCGACGCGACGTCGGCGATCGAAGCCATCGAGGAAGCATTCATTGTCGATCAGGATCCCACAGCTG
>CAMYIN010000175.1 GCA_947258495.1 uncultured Gammaproteobacteria bacterium | reverse complement strand
ACACCCGAGCCGCAGCAAAAAGTCGGCTGAGCGGTGAATTTGCGTCAAGGGGTAAAACAACCCGCACGGCGTCAAATCGCAGTACGATTGTCGTGTCTGCGTCAGGCGCCCAGCAGAGTACGCATTTTACAGATCTGAGTCTTGGTGCTTTCAGCCAATGCGAGGACCGACTCAAGCGTGATTTCGCCCAGACCCAGACCCGAGAGGCACGGCAGCTCGTGAATCGGCGGCATGTCCGGACGCGGCTGCTGGGACAGCCGATGGAGCAGATTCGCGAACAGGACCAAACAGCAGTAGTCGGGCGCACGCGTCGGGGCTCGATACCAGTCCCTGGACTCGAGGGGAACTAGCGCAACGTTTTCTGGCAGTCCCCAGGAACGCAACATCATGTTGCCGACGCGGGGATGCAGCGTCTCGATCACCCGCTCGAGCTCTGTGGGGCGGGCGGTGATCTCGGGATACTTTCTCGCATAGGTGATCACCGCGATGGCGCCGACGTTTTCCAGCAATCCCGCGAGTAGGGCCGTCTCCGGTTCAAATTGCCGAGTCTTGCCGGCGACCACGAAACAGGTCGCGGCAATCTCGATACTGTGACGCCAGAGTTTTTGCATTCGCCTTTTTAGGGATGCGGAATCGGTGTTGAACATCTCCCGCATGGCGAAACTGGTGACCAGCTGTCTGGTGGTGGACCACCCTAAACGCACGAGCGCCCCCGACGTGGTGTCCACCGGGTCGCTCCCGGCATACATCGCGCTGTTGGCGACGCGGATCAACTTTGCGGCGATCGCGGGGTCCGAGTCTATGGCCATCACCACGGACCACACGTCGGAATGTTTTCCGTCCAGATGTTCCGGTACTGGATTCTCGCCACAGTGTGCACCCTGTTCGGTAAGATGCCCGACTGTCGAGCATCTATATTGAAAAAGTATCGGACGGCATGGTGGAAACTTGAGTGTGGGCGCACGCGGTGCGGGTGCGCTGGTTGCGATCGCCGAGGCCGTGGATTCGCCGGGACATTTGGTTTGCCCGCTATGCCGACACAAACTGCGCCGTCGCATCGCCATAGCGTAGCGCGACCTGCAAGGCGTGTTCCCGGAAACGACGATTGCCGCGCTCGCGGTTTGCTTGCTAAAGCGTGGGCGCGAAACCAGGTCCGCGCCGGTCTGCGCTCCGTCCAACCCATGGCTCTGGTTACGCATTGCGCCCCAACGTCGTGTCCCGTGGCCTGATGTCTTCCTCTACTGGCGGGATTTGGGGTGCGATCATGGAGGCCACCTCCCGGTAATTGCGAAACCGCTCGGTTACCGCGTGGGAGAACAGACTCTCGAGCCACAGATCCAGACCGTTTTCCAAGATCCGGTGCTGCCGCACCCACCGGCGTAGTTGGTCGCCCTCGGTCGAGATCGTCCATGCGCTCACGGATGGTCCCGATCCACGCATGTGGGTCATTAGGCACGCAGGTCACCGGCGGTCCGCGATAGGGTGCGATATCAGTGGCGATGACCGGCCAGCCCAGTGCTCCGTATTCCAGTATCCGCAGATCGCTTTTGCACTCGTTGAACGCGTTGATTTCCAGGGGTGCTAACGCAAGGTCCAGATTCAACGACGCCAGTTTTTCCGGATAGTGGCGATACGCCACGGGTTGGTGAAATTCCGTTACGTAATGTCGCAGCGCGCGCGGGCACAGACCCATCATCACCCAATGCACCTCCCCGGCCAACGCCTCCATCACCGGCGCCAGGATCGCGAGGTCGCCGCTGTGCTGCTGGGCGCCGACCCAGCCCACGCGCGGTTTAGCGCCGCGCTGGCGCTGTGGTGTCAATTGTCCCCATCGATTTTGTTCGAGTAGATTTGGCACCACGCGCACGTCCTCGACGAACTGTCTGTACAGTTCGGCCAGCGGTTCGGTGGGGACCAGCAGCCGGTGGCACTGCGACAGCGCCTCGCGAAGCCGCCGTTCGAGATCCCCGGGAAAGCGATGCCGCTGGTTGTTGTGATCAGGGATGGCGAGTAAGTTGTCGTCGAGTCCGAACACCAAAAACGCATGGCCAGATTTGCGGTAGCGGGGCAGCCAACGCAGGAACAGATCGGTAAAACCATGTTGTATCAGCAAGCTGTCGGGGTCGGCGCGGTTGAGTTCACACACGGTCGGTACCCGTGCCCGTTCTACGCCTTCGTGATCGGGCAACAACGCGAATTCCGCCCGCGCCGCCCTATCCAGAGCCGCCAGCGGTTGGCGCACGCGGTATTCGCCGATGCCCTGGGCGTTGAGCGGAAACGCCCAAACGCGTGGCCGCGGATGGTCCGGCGGGGTCCACGGAACCGCCAGTTCACCTTCCACGCGCATATCGCCGTGGGCGAGCGAAAGATTCCGATTGTAGGCCGGGTCGTTTTCCAACACACCGGGCCAGCGGCGCAACAGCACCGCAATGTCCGCTGCCGACTTCGGCTTCGCCGGTGGTGACGGATGCTGTGTTGGTGGCGTGGCTCCATGGTGCAGTAACGTGGCGAACGGTGTCCACGCCACTTTGTAACCCGCCTGCCGCGCGCGCAGGCAGAAATCCACGTCGTAATAGCCTTCCGCGACCGCATCCTCCGTGAGTCCGCCCAACTCCACCATCAACTCCCGAGAGAACAGCATGCAGGCACCGGCGACTGCGGAGTAATTCTGCGCGGTTTGCAGGCGCTCCAGGTAACCCGCGGACTGCATGTCGTGTCCGGCGAAGACACATCCGGCGCCGTTTTGCATCCCCAGGACGAGACCGGCGTGCTTGATGCGCCCGTGCAGATCGATGAGCCGGGCGCCCACCACCCCGATTTCCGGGCGCAGCACGTTGGCCACCATCCGCGTCAGCCATTCGGGGTGAACGACCTGCGTCTCGGGATCCAGCACCAAGAGCAATTCGCCCTGTGCCTGGTTCGCGGCGAAATCGATCAGTGAGGCAATTCCTCCGGTCCCCGCACGGCGAAACACATGCACCTTGCCGTCACCTTCCTCGGCGAGCGCATCCAAAACGCCAGCGTCTTCGACGTTGGTATTGTCGGCGAGGATGACCTCGTAGTCTGGGTAACGCGTTTGATCCAGCAGGCTGGTAACGCACACCCGCAAACCACGATAGCGACCGCCGACCGGGACCAGGACGGACACCGCCGGTTCGTCGTTAATTTGGTAATCCACGAAGTAGGTGCCGGGTGCGGCGTTGTGAACGACTTGCGCAGGAGTCTGGTTGCGATCGAGGTGTGCTAGCACGGCGAGGCGGCCGGTTTCAGCGCTGGCAGCGGCATCGCGGTCCACGCCCGGGAGGTCCCGGTGGTGCACGAGTACCTCCGGAATGTGGCCGACGGCCGATTCGCCGGCGGTATCCAACACGCGCAGCACCGCGTCGTACACGCCAGCACTGCCAATCTCACTAAATCCGCCGATCCGAACCAGCAGGTCACGCTTGACCGGCACCACATCGCCCATGTAGGGCGTCGACCGCAACAAATCCAGATTGAAGTCCGGCTTGAACAGCGGTTGATGGCGGGTCCCGTCTGCGGTTATGCGGTCGTCGTCACAATAGAACAACTGCCACTGCGGATGCAGATTGATGTAATCGACCCATCGCAATAACGCATCGGGAGAGAAAATCGTGCCCGCATTGAGGCGAACGATCCAGTCTGCTCGAGAATCGCCAATGACGCTGTTGACCCCATCGATTAGCTCGCCGTGAGTTTCCGCCCACTCCAGATTGGGTAATCGATCAAAGCTGTCGTCGGGGCAAGGGCGCGAAGAGACCACGCTGAGCCCCCAGCCCGGGTACAACTGCTGGCCCAGACTGTCGAGGGTGTCGGCCAGCGCATCATGTTTTCCCGCGTGGTGAATGACAATCAGTTGGACGCTGGGTCGATGCTGCCATGTCAACATCATGCGCTCTGCCATGTACTGCGCCTTGTTCTCGGTCAAAGCGTGTTGTTGCTGCCACTGTACATACGGGTCCGGGGTACGCTTAGGCCCTTCGCCCCCTCGCTGTGCGGTCTCGAGTTGCGCCAGCGTCTGCGCGCGTTTTCGTTCCACGTCGTCATTCCCGGGCAGCGGGTAACGGGCATAGATCCGGCGGTGCAGCGCCGGCAGTTCGCCGCGCGCGCGTTGACTCATGTTGTCGTTCGCCGCACCGGGACGCAGGCGCACTTCTGCCGTGATCCGCTGTACATGCTCGGGGACGGTAATGCGGGCGAGACGCAACAGCAGGTCCCAGTCCTCGAGAGCGTCGAGCGTTACGTCGAAGTCGCCGGCGCAAGCGATCAATTCCCGCCGGTGAGCCCAGGTGTTCACCGGGACGAAGTTACCGATATGCAACCGCTCCAGGGAGTAATCGATGTGCGAGTACGGCGCAGTGCGCGAAAGTTCTATACGCTCGCCGTTCGCGACGCGTTCGCTCACGTACTCGGCCTCGGTGTAGACCAGGCCGGCCCCGCTCCTGTGCATGGCGGTGACGATGGTTTCCAGGTGTTCGGGCAGCAAACGGTCGTCGTCGTCCAGGTAGCACAGGATGTCTCCCGAGGACAGCGAAATGCCGGTGTTCCGCGCCGCCGAAAGACCGCGATTGTGCGGATGATGTATGTATTTTATCCGGCCGCTGCGGTCTGCGGTCGCAATTCGGTCGCCGATGTCTTCCCCGCCGTCGTTGACGACCACCGCTTCCCAATGCTCGTAGGTTTGTCCCAGCAGCGAGTTCAGCGCGTCTGTCAATAAATTCGGGCGGTCCATGGTCGTCACGATGACCGAGACTAAGGGCGCTGCGTTGAGCGGCGGCAACTCAGGCGGGAGCTCCGCCGTTTCCGTTTCGGCCAGTTGCGCAAACCGTCGTAGCAGGGGATTGTCGGGGTGTGTTTCCTGCACCCGCGCCAGTTTTCGCCGCTGCTTGGGTGGCAGGTATTTGAGCCGTTCTTCGGCGCCGCTCACCTCGCGCTCGTCGAACAGATGTGAATGGTGCAGGACCAGTTGCGCGTGCACCTGGGCGAGATTGGCGCGCGTCTCCGCGACCATCGTGTTCTGCCGGTTGCGGTACAGAAACAGCGGTCTGGACAGATGGCGCGAGCGAAACCCACAAGCCGCGGCCGCCAGCCAGAACTCCCAATCCTCACCGCCCAGGTACATCGCCGGTGAGTAGCCGCCGGACTGTTCCCAGACCGCGCGACGATACAGGCTGCAATAGTCGTGGACGTTGTGCCGCTTGAGCGCTTCCAGGGACGATTCGCCTTTGACGTATATGTGCTCGGCCAAGCCGAAGTTCTGCTCGTCCACGTACACGATCGCGGTGTCCGGGTCCTGCTCGAGCACGGCAACGGTCTCGGCAAGGAAGTCCGGATGCAGTTTATCGTCGGCGTCCAGCGGCAGGATGTAGCGGCCGCGGGCTTCGCTTATCCCAGCGTTGCGCGCACTCGCGAGCCCGCGGTTGGGTTGCGTGATCACCCGGATCTTGCCGTCGCCTCGCGTCTCGGCGAAGCCGGTCGCCACCTGCCCGGTGTCGTCCGGACTGCCATCGTCGACCACCACACACTCCCAATCGGTGAATCCCTGACCCGCTACGCTGTCCAGCGCGTCCGCGAGGTACTGCGCCTGCCGGTAACACGGAATGACGACGCTGACCGTTGGCTTTTGCTCGGCGTTGGTCGAGGTCGGCGTAGACGGCTGCCGCGCGAGCCCGCTCCGGATACGGCGGATTTCGTGGTCCAGTTCCCACGCCGCTGCGCCGAAGGACTCGATGCGTCGATCCAGGAGGCCGAGGATCTCCCGCTCGAAACCCCGTAACCTTTCGCTGGCCGTGGAGCGCATCGCCTGCTCGATGACATGGAGATGCGCCTTGAGCGGATCCGTGGTGGCATAGAACTGAACGGAGACCTGCCCCGGGTGAAAACGATAGCCGACCCCGGCGGTGCCGGCATAGTAAAAGTTGGGATTGTTTATCGCGAAGCGTGTATACAGGTCCCAATCGGCGCCGGGAACGGTCGGATGAAAGTTGCCGACGCGCTGTAACTCACTCCTCCTGAACACCACCGAGGAGGGGACGATATAGTTGTCGTGAATGAGCAATAGGGCGAGTTCGTTGCGGCCGCCCGCGTAGTCGTGTTCGGGTCGTCCCGGGTGAGTCGGCTGCTGCAATATTTTGTCGCGTTCATCGACAAACACCGGCGGTGCGTAGCCCAGTGAGCACTCCGGATGTGCTTCCAGACCGTTGATGATCCGCTCCAGGTGACCGGGGAGCAGGTAGTCGTCCCCGTGCAACCACACGTGATAGCGCCCGCTTCCGATGTCCAGCGCACGGGTATTGTTCGTACGCGGTCCGAGATTTTCCGCGTTTCTCAGGTAGCGGATGCGTGCATCGGTCAGGAATCGTTCAATCACTTCGCGTGTGCCGTCGGTGGAGCAGTCGTCGAGAATGATAATTTCAATCGGCGACACATCTTGTTCTTGTACGCTTTGTATACAGCGGCCGACAAAGCGCTCGTGGTTGTAAGTGGAGATGGCAACGGTTACCAGTACTTCTTTGTGTTGGTCGGTCATGTTTACACGCTTGACAATGTGGCCCGGTGGGGCTGTTTGGCGAGTCGTTGCACGACATCGGCCGGGTGCTCGAGCAACTCTTGCAGCAGTAAGACGATGCGGCGAATATCACCCGGAGTCACTGCGGTGCCGGTGGGCAGCGTCACGACGCGAGACAACGCTGCTTCGGTGAGCGTGAGGTCCTGGCCTTTCGGCTTGGGCCGGGACTGGTACGGTTCCATGCGGTGGCATCCCGGGTAGAAGTAGCGCCTGGCGTCAACGCCCTCGCTGTGCAGCGCCTGCATGAGCGGATCCCGATGCAGGCCGGTGGCGCGTTCATCGACTTCCAAGACGACGTACTGATAGTTGTTGCGTTCCGAATTGTCGTATTCAACGAGTTTCAGGCCGTCGATGTCTTCTACGCCCTCCAGGTAGGCACAATAGTTGGCGTGGTTGTGCGCGATGAAATCGTCCATCGCCTCTAGTGACGTAAGACCCATGGCCGCCTCGAGTTCGTTCATTTTTCCATTAATCCCGACGTGTATGACCGTGTCCCGATCGACAAAACCAAAGTTCTGCATCAACCTCATCCGCTCCGCCAGGGCATCGTCATTGGTGGTGACGGCGCCGCCCTCGAAGGTGTTGACGAATTTGGTGGCGTGGAAACTGAACACCTCGGCGTTGCCGAATCCGCCCACGGGTTTGCCCTTGTAGGTACAACCAAACGCGTGGGAGGAATCGAACACAACCGCCAGGCCGCGATTCGCGGCTCGTCTTGTGACCGCGTCGATGTCTGCGGTACGCCCCCACAAATTCACCGGGATGACACCACTGGTCAGCGAGGTTGCGAGACGTTCGATTCCGCGCGGGTCCAGATGATGTGTGCGGGGTGCGATGTCGGCGAAGATTGGCCGCACGCGTTGCCACTCCAGCGCATGGGCGGTGGCGACGAAGGTCAGCGCGGGGACGATTGCGTTGCCCTTGAAGCCCAAAGCCCGGGTGGCGATTTCCAACGCCGCGGTGCCGTTGCTCATGGTGACGCAGTGTTTTACGTTCAGCAGCTCTGCCACGCGCTGTTCCAATTCGCGGACCAAAGGACCACGGTTGGTGAGTAAGCGCCTGTTCAGCAGGGTTTCAACCCGGGACAGGAAACGCTTGGTGTCGCCGATGTTGGGCGTACCGACATGAAGCGGGCGGTTGAACTCCGGTTCGCCGCCGAACAGGGCGAGGCGCTTGATGCTCACGATGGTCCTCCCGCGGTCCGGCACACCATGAGTGGCCGCCGATAAAACTCCCCAGGAAACCGGTCGAGATCCAGCCATGGGGCCCGCGTGTGTAACGTCCTTGGTGCGATTGCCGTGTTGCGCCGCGCTTGCTCGCAGATATCAGTCACCAACGACGGTGGGAGGTTCTGAAAGCGGATGCTGTCGTCCGGGAGTTTGCGCGCAAAGGCGATCTGGACAACCTCCCATCCTGCGCTCAGGAGCAGGTCCGTGAGATAGGCGAGCTTGCGCGGTTCGTCTCGGGCGTCGACGATCGGATGGGATTTGTCCCCGCCTCGGTTGGTGCCCATCTGAAACAGCATGCGGTGTCCCGCGTGTCGCAAGCCGCTTAGCAGCGTCACCGCCATGTTCCGGAAATCGCCGTTGTTTCGCCCGACTTGGACGTCGAAATCACAACCCAGGTGATGCAGGACATTCAAGAACAAGACCAGGTCGTTCGCTGGCAGAAGATGTGCGTCCTTTATCGTAACCGGCCGGGCCTGGATGTCGAGGTTGTGCAGTCCGAATGCGTCGCGTACCAACCTCATGAATCCGACGTGTTGCGGATGGAACTCATATGCGGTGAATCGGCAGCGCGGGAAGCGCCGTGCAAGACTCAGTGAGAAATACCCCGTATTGGCCCCGATATCGATGACGTGTTCATCGGGGCGTCCGCCGGCGAAGCCGGCGCGCTCTTCCTGCAGCAGGCGGATGGCCGTTTCGTCGAGTCGACGGTCTCACAGCCGTGGGAGGCGGACCGCGACTACGTCGATTGGGGTGC
>CAMYIN010000174.1 GCA_947258495.1 uncultured Gammaproteobacteria bacterium | reverse complement strand
CCTCTGCAACCAGCAACACGTGCCGCCGGTGCTCCAGGATTCGCCGTGCCAGTCGTATCGGATTCTGGATACGCTTCACGGCTGCGACCGCCCCGGCATGCCCATCGTCGCCGTCCATGATGGACGCATCGAGTTCGACGACGCCGTCGCCGTTCGGGGGCGCTCCGGAGCCGGCGTTGAAAACCGGATTGTCCTCCATCATCGCCACGGTCGTCTCCACCGCGTCCAACGCGGACCCACCCTCTCTGACGACCTTCCAGCCGGCCTCCGCCGCCTCGCGGCAGCCCCGCACCCGCTGCGGCAGGTGCGCCCCCGAAACTGCACCCGCACCGCCGTGCGCGACCAACACCGGTGCGACTTTCACGGCGAGGCACCCGCATGCGCTCGCCCGACCCCGTACAGACCCGGGTGCAACAACCACTCGATACGCCACGCGTCCGCCCCAACGCGTTGCAGACACGCCACCGCACCCGTACGCAGAGTAAAAACGGCAAGGGGCTCGCCACACAGGAGCAATCCGGCGAGTTTCGGCAGAAACGGCAGATGCCCGACGATCATCAAGTCGGAGTTTTCGCTCTCAATGCGCGCGGCGATCGGCGCCACCGGGTCGTCGGGTCGCAGGCCGTCCCACTGCTTGAGAACGGATGCAGCGCCGATGCCGCGTTGCAGGAGCCGCGCCGTCTGTTCCGCGCGCGCCTTACCGCTGTGCACGATCTCCTCTACCGGTGAGAATTTCGGCGCCAGAACTTCGGCCATGCGCCCGACCTCTTCGCGGCCCCGATCGCTCAAAGGCCGGTCGCCGCTCGGATGGGCGGACACCGCATCGCCGTGACGCACCAGATATAGACGCATAACGGGCTCCCGTCCGCTTTAACGATTGCTTACTATAACGCCGTGCGAGGTTCGCCCTCAAAAGACACCGATTCAAGCAGGATTCCGAGCTTCAGGCCGGGAACCCTGTGGTCCCGCATCGTCGAGCGTTCACGGCTGGCGATCGAGCGCGGCGCCCTGCGCAACATCGACACGGAGCAGCTGTTCGTGACCGAAGCCGGAGTGGAGTTCGTCGTCCGTGCGGTCTCCAATCTGGCGCGCAAGGAAAAGCACGACCGGACCCAACACGCCGACGGCGCCGACCGTGGGCCCAACCCCTTTTCGCCACCGGAACCGGAACTGCTAGTCGCCGCCGCTTCCGACAGCCACTGGGCGGTGCTCAATAAATTCAACGTCCTCGACCATCACCTGCTGCTCGTGACGCGGAAGTTCGAACACCAGGAGACGTTGTTGAATACGTCCGATTTCGACGCCCTTTGGCGATGCCTCAATGAATACGCGGGCCTCGGATTCTACAACGGCGGAGCTGTCGCCGGCGCCAGCCAGGCGCACAAACACCTGCAATTGGTGCCGCTGCCCCTGGCCGACAAAGGACCTCCGATACCGATAGAAACTGCGTTACCGACGGCCCGCGACGACGTCGGCCCCGCCGGTCTGCCTTTTCGCCATGCCTTCGCGACCCTGGAGCCGACGGCCACCAATGCGGACGCACTCCATGAGCGTTACAAGAACCTGCTGGATAAAACCGGCATTACCGCGCTGGAGGGAAACGACGGGATGCGCCAGTCCATGCCGTACAACCTGCTCGTGACCCGCGAATGGATGTTGTTGGTGCCCCGCTCCAGAGAATGTTTTGATACCATTTCCGTCAACGCGCTCGGATTCGCCGGATCTTTCTTCGTCAAGGAATCGCGGCAGTTCCGTATAATCGAGCAGACCGGCCCGATGTCGGTATTGAGCGCGGTTGCTTTGCCGTCCAGGTAATTGATTGCATAAGGGGGGCGCGGTCGCCCCAGCCAACAACACACAAAGCGAGCACGAGGAGCCAACGATGGGATTATTCGATTTTGCGAAATCTATCGGAAAAAAATTGTTCGACAGCGAAGAAGAAGGCGGCGAAAAGATCAAACAACACATTCAGGTCGACAACCCGGGGATTGACGACCTCGATGTCATCGTCTCCGATGGAATAGCGCGGATCAAGGGAAAAGCCAAAGACCGCGCTTCCATGGAAAAAGCCGTGCTCATGGCGGGAAACGTGCTCGGCGTCAAAGAAGTGAACGCCGACGAGTTGCAGGCTCCTCCGGAGGAGGGCAACGTCCGGTTCTACGAGATTCAGAAGGGCGACACCCTGTGGGCGATCGCCAAACAGTTCCTGGGCAACGGCAACAAGTACACGGACATCTTCGAGGCCAATCGAGAGGTGATCAAGGACCCGGATCTCATATATCCAGGGCAGAAGATCCGCATTCCCCTGTCCTGATCAGGGCAACACACCGGTTGCCGGCCGCATGACGCGGCGGTGTTCGCCACGGCTACTTGGGCCGCACCCGCGTCTCGATGCCACCGAATGTCATGAATTCGCTGGCCCCGAGGCGCGCGAGCGGATCCACCCGATCCGCGAGTATTTTCAGGCGGCCCTTGGCGTCCTTCGACACCACGGCGTCGTCAACGTGGACGCCATGCACCAGCCCCAAGATCAATGACTGCGGCACGCCGCCGATCTCCTTGATCTCGTAACACTCGCACGCAAAGGCGATGCGGCAATCTACCAACCGCGGCAGCCGTGAGCCTTGCAGCGCGACCGTGTCCAACCCAAGTTCGTCCAATTCCGACACTTCCGCAGGAAGCGTGGCGGAACTCTGGTTCATGGGGTCGAGCAACCCGCGATGCGCGATGTGGACGACGAAATCCCGACGTTTTTCAATATTGACCCGTGTGTCTTTGTATACACCATCGGGCTTTTTTCCTACCGAGATCATGATGAGCGGCGGTTCGCTGCAGACCGCGTTGAAATACGAAAACGGCGCCAGGTTGTAGCGGGCGTGCGCGTTCTCCGACAAGACCCAGGCGATAGGCCTCGGGATGACGGTTTGCGTCATCGTGACGTAGACCTGCATGGGGTCCAATGCTTTGAAATCTATATACATGACGGTCCGAGTGAATCAGGGTTTATGGGCTGTTGACGATGGCGGGTGGTCTATTTCAACCACTCGACGAGATAATACATCCGTTGGCCCTCGGATGATTTCGACGGCCCGAGCACCCGCGCCGGGAAACGGCGCTGCGTCGCGTCCGCGGCCGCCACCGCCTTCTGCGCCGACTCCACGACGTCGACACAGCTCGCGGGGAAGCGGCGGCGGTTGCACCCCGGCAGGTAGACCACGGCGTAACGGGCCCGGGAGACGTCGGTCTCCGGATCCGGAGGAACCATTCCGCGCATTTTCACGGTCTAGCGCCTCAACTTGCCTGGCGTTTGTTTCGCCAGCGTCCCCTCAGCCATGAGCCGCTTGATTCTGGGAACCATCGCCAGGGCGGCTCGCTTTCCCTCCTCGATCGCGTGCTGCCTCTGATCGAATCCCGCCACGGATATCTCAGCGACGTCGGGCCGGATCACCACGTCGGCGTCGTCGATCTCGGATTGGACGAGGGTGTGGGACATGATCAGATAGGACTGATAAAGCACCTGCCAGGTGCTGGCGATGCTGGCATTGTGCTCCGGCAACTTCGACACGTCCACGGCGATCACGACCTCCCCGCCGAGCTCCCGCGCGACTTCCACGGGCACCGGACTGATGACGCCGCCGTCTACGTAGTCCCGGTTTCGGATCGGCACCGGTCGGAAAACACCAGGCACCGCGCTTGAAGCCCGCACCGCCATGCCCGTGTTGCCGCGGGTGAACACGGTACGCTTACCGGTCTGCAGGTCCGTCGCCACCGCGGCGAAAACGACGTTCAGGTCCTCGATCGCGCGCTGCCGCAGATGTTCGTTCACCAGCCGTTGTAACAGCGTTCCGCGTATGACACCGCGATCCGGAAACGACCAGTCGGTGACGTCCGCGCGATCCAATTCCATGGCGGCCTGCAACAGGGCTTCCCCCCGCACGCCGCCGGCGTAGAGCGCGCCGACGAGACTCCCGGCGCTCGTGCCGACGATGATGTCCGGCACGATACCGTTTTCCTCCAGCACGGTGAGCACGCCCACGTGCGCGAAACCGCGCGCGGCTCCGCTTCCCAACACATAGGCGACGACGGCCCTGTCATCGATGGAAACCCGAGCACGGGATGCCGAAAGCGGCGGATTGGAGACCGTCTCCACGGGTAAACCGGCGCAACCCGTGGCGGACACGAGCGTCAGATGCAGCAAAACCCGGACGACAGCGGCGCGCTTCATGAATCCGACGGAGTCCGTCAATCACTCCTTGAGCTTGATCTTCAGTCGCCCTTGTTCAACGCGAAGGTCTTCCACGCCGGCGGCGAAGGCCTTCCAAAATCCCTCTTCGGCGCCGAACTCCCGCACCAGGTCTATGTTCTTGATGCCGCCGAGCCAGGCATTGGGAATCGGAACGCCCATGACACTGATGCCTTTCAGCACCACCAGAGGCCTGCCGGCGTGAAAGGCGAGCTCCAGGCCCGCCCGCACCTTCAGAATCTGGCCTCCCATTATGGGAAAATCCGGATCTATGGGCACCAGCAGCTTGGCGCTGATCAAATTGTCCGAAAGATCGATGGCGAGTTTCCGCGCGAGATCGGTGTTATTGGCGAGCAACGCGTTCAGTTCCCGTTCGCTGAGGCTGATCTCCCGGCTCGCGCCCTCCTCGCTGTATCGCTCCGGCTGCAGGGTCCCGGCGCCGTCCTGTCCGCGGCCCGTCGCGGGGCTTTCCTTGGAGACTTCGTCGCTGCCGGTAAGCGGGTCCAGACGCTCCAGTTTTGCACTCAAAGCGCGTTCTTCCTTCGCGTCGAGCGTTACCGGTTTAAACTCGGAGGGAAATACGTAGGCGCGGACGATCCAGAAAGTGATGCCGGCGGTAACCAGAACCGCGGCCAACACGAGCAGCGTGACGTGCAGACATCCGAAGCGGCGACCGGGCCGAGGCGGCGCGTTGTCGTTTTCTGCAAAAACGTTCATACCGCTAATACTGCCTCAAACATATACCTAAGGCAAAACAACACGATGCTCCGCAATGTAAAATTGGTTTTCCGGCATGGTGGGAAATCGTGCAAGGATAATTGAGCGTCGATATCTCGAATAAACGTTCGTACCATGATGACATTGACGATACTTGGCAGCGGCACGGGCGTTCCGTCTCTGGAGCGAAGTTCACCCGCGTATCTGCTCTCGACCCCGGGAAGACGATTTCTCGTCGATTGCGGCAGCGGCGCTTTGCGGCAACTGCTGAGATCGGGAACAAACTGTCACGACGTCGACGGCGTATTCGTTACCCACACGCACCCCGATCACATCGGCGACTTGATCCCGCTGATTCACGCCTTGAAGGTGACACCGGATCAGCGCCGCAACATCCCGCTGCGCCTGTTCGGTCCCGTGGGTTTCGGCGCCTATTACGAACAATGCGTCGCGCCGGTGGCGTCGACGCCGAGACATTTCGCCGTAGAAATCTCCGAGGTGGGGCGATCCTTTGACGTCGACGAACTGTCGGTAACTACCTGCCCCACGGTGCATTCGGAAAAACTGTCGAGCGTCGCCTATCGATTCGAGCTCGACGGGCGCTCCATCGTGGTGTCGGGCGACTGCGAGCGGGACCCGGAACTGGTCACACTGGCGCGTGACTGCGACGTCCTGGTCCTCGACTGCTCCTTCCCGGACGCGCTCAAGATCCCCGGCCATTTGTCGGCCGGGGAATGCGGCAGCCTCGCCGCGCAGGCACACGCAGGCATACTGGTGCTTTCTCATCTCTACCCCGTGCCGCCCGAAGACGACACCCGTTTGCAGGAAGCACGGGCGCATTGCAGCGCCGACGTGCGTCTTGCGCGCGACCTGATAACGCTGCCCTGAGATGTTCACGTCGCCCCGTTGCATGGTGATTCCCGCCGCCGGCCTCGGCACGCGAATGAAATTGTTCTACCCCTGGCTGCCGAAGGAGATGCTGCCGGTCGGTGCAAAACCGGCGATCCACTACGCGCTGGAGGAGGCCCGTGACGCCGGCATAGAACGCGTCATCGTGATCCTGCATCGCGGGAAGCAGATAGTTCGCCGTTATCTGCAGCAACAGGGAATGTGCGTCACAGTCTTGTATCAGGAGGCCCTCACGGGCGAGGCCGACGCCATGGCCCTGGCGGAAACGGAGGTCGGGAACGATTCGGTCGCCGTGGTCTACCCGGACAACATCTATCTGCCGGCGCCGGGCGTGGTGCGGTTACTTGCGCGGGTCCACTGCGAGAGACAATCCGACGTCGTCGCACTTTCTGCGGTGACCCGTGACAACGAGGCCGCGGTCAGCCACAGTGGCGGTGTCGATCTCGTACCGATGGACGACGATATTTTTCGAGTACGGCGTTTTCACTCGAAACGTTCCGGTCACTTCCAACGCAGACACGATATCGAACTGCGGGCCTGCGGAATCATGGTCGTCGGTCCGCATTTGTTCGACGTCATACGGCGCGCGCGCCCCGGGCACTCCGGGGATGAATTCACCGACCTGCCGGTCCGCGAGCTGTTGACGCAGGAGCGCGGCATGCTGGGCGTGCGACCTCCGGGAACGGTATTCGACATCGGCAATCCCGCCGGCTACCGGCTGTGCCAGCAACGCATCCGCGCCGGCGGCGGTCGCCGCGATGCGGGCGAAAACGGCCGAAGCGGGTCCAACTCCGAATGAGTCGGTCGAGGATTCGAGCGCGCGCACACCGCTCCCCGGGCGTGGGTGATAGGCGTGTGAAAAAAGGATTTTCTCGCGCACGTATTCCTTGTATCGTGACGCCGTGGACACGAGCCTGAATATGAAGACCCTCGTCTACGTCGTGGGTATCGCGGGGTGTGCTCTGGCGTTTGCCACTGCGGTGGTGCCGCACTACGGCCACCACGCGCTCGCGTTTTCGGTGTTGATAGTCGGCATTCTGCCCTATGTGACCTTCCTCGTGCTCGGCGAGATTGGAATGCACCGGAGCGCGATGCTGACCTCTTTCGCCGTGCTGTACGTGGACGCCATGGTGAAATTTATTCTGCGTTTTATCGCCGGCGGTAGCTACGACGACTTGACGGTTTACGTCGTGCCGGTGATGGCGACGCTGGCGATCGCGGCCCTGGCGTATTATTTTTCGCAGCGTACTCCCTCCGCCAACGAACCTGCGGATGACTACTGACCTTCCAACAGGGGAACCGATATGGAACTGGGAATGATCGGTGTGGGCCTGATGGGCCACGGCATCGCAAAAAATCTGCTGCAAGCCGGCCATGCGTTGACGCTTCTCGAACACCCGGGCAACCAACCTGTCGGCGATCTGTTGGAACTCGGCGCCGCCACCAGCCGTAACGCGTCGGAATTAACGCGGCGCAGCGACGCCCTGTTTATCTGCGTAACCGGCTCCGCGCAGTTGGAGGATGTCATGTATCAATCGGAGGGCGTGCTCAACGGACTTGGCGCGGGAAAAACCGTAGTGGATTGCTCCACCGTGGAACCGCATGTCACCCTCCGCGTCGCCGACGCGGTCGCTTCCAAGGGCGCACGGTTCCTGGACGCACCCCTCACACGGACCCCCAAGGAAGCGGAGGAAGGGCGACTCAACATGATGGTGGGGGGCGAAGCCGAGGTCCTGGAGGAGATGCGCCCCCTGCTCGAGACGTTCTGCGAAAACATCTATCACGCCGGACCGGTGTCCGCCGGTCATACATTGAAGCTGCTGCATAATTTCGTCTCCCTGGGCAACTGCGCGCTGCTCGCCGAGGCGGTCGTCTGCGCGCGGCGCGGCGGCGTGGACATGGATACCTTTATCGAGGTCTTGCGCTCGGGTGGCGGAGACAGCGTGGCGTTGAAGCGACTCACGCCCTACGTGCTCCACGGTGACGAAGGCGGCTTCCGGTTTTCCCTCGCCAACTGTTACAAGGACCTCACCTATTACGTCAACATGGCCGACAATCACGGCGTCCCGTCCATGGTCGCCCACGCTCTGCATCAATTGTTCGAACTCGCGAGTTCGATGGGGGGAGATCGGGCCGTGCCGCGATTGATCGACCTGCTGGATTCGACCCAGGGCGAGAGCGGGTAACGGATCGACACGGGCGTCCGGCGGCGTCAGACCAGTAAAGCGCTGACGAACAAAGACGCCACCGTGATTGCGGTCAGTGGCAGCCGAAAGCGCGGATACCACGGCGGCGCCAATCCCGACCGGCTCATCAGTACGTCGCCTACACCCAGCAGTACGAACCCGCCGATCAGGATCTGAAAAGCCCAATCCGGCGGCAGTGCCAGCGCCCCCCAGCCGACGAGCAGCGGAAGCACGCTTACAAGGAGCTGTCCGGCGGAAGCCGGTACCCCGTCGCGCAGCGCCAGTCCACAATGCACCGCACCCTGAAACGCGAGCGCTACGGAGGCGTACGTAAGCAGGGAATACAAGACGAAACCGTGGAGCTTGGGCGATACGATAATGAAGGCAGCGACGCCGGCGACGAACGGAACCACGCTGGCGTAACCCAGCCACTGGAGGATTTTCGGAATGCCGTGCTCAGACACGATTATTGATTTTTCCCGGCTGGCTGCGTGGAGACAACGCGGCGCGTCCCGCTTATTCGCCATCCTCCTTACCGCCAAACAGATCGTCCAACGACCGCGGAGCGGTCGAGGCGCCTTCCGCGTTGGCGTCACCGCCGCGGAACAGTGCTTCCAATTCGTTGCGGGAGGCGTTCGCCGCGGCGTTGTCCTGCGCCGGGAACGCATCCGGTGAGGGCTTGAAGTAATCGCAAAAATTCGCGCGCTCCTTGTCCCGCACTTCCTCCGCATGGTCCTCCGAACACGCCTCC
>CAMYIN010000173.1 GCA_947258495.1 uncultured Gammaproteobacteria bacterium | reverse complement strand
GGCGCCTCGGCCTTATACGAGCCCGTTCGCGACGCCGGTGCCCGCGAACCCGTTCACGGCATACCGCGCTACGCCGTTTTCGGGCGGCGGCATGGCGGGAATGCTTACCGCGCCCGTGGCCCAGGGAATGGGGAGTATCGTCGCGCCGATGGCCATGAATTACGCCATCGCCTCCATGAATCCGACCACGATGAATAATTTTTTCGGTCTGATGATCAAGCCGAACGCCTTCGGGTCGACACCGGCTATGCCGTTCGTGAATCGAGGGGTCTTCGGCAATCCGGGAATGTTCGTAGCGCCCGCACCGCACGCATACGGCGTCGCCCCGGGAGCTGCCCCGTTCCTTTTCGGGTTTCAACCTGGCATGCGTTGATCCCGCTACGATCGGGCGCGCCCGGTCTCGTCGGGCTAGCGCGTCCCGGTGCCGTCGATACGCACGTGTCCGGGCTCGCCGGGTTTGCCGTCGACGTGGACACGCCGAGGTAAGAAGCATTCGACGACTTGGGCATTGGTGATGAGATGGGCGGTGATCCGGGACGTCGAGAACCTCGATACGCCGTCCGCCAGCACCAAAGGTAGCAGCAGCTGATCGGCGAGATGCGGGTCGACGGCGGCGGAGGTGGCGGCGAACGCCGCAAACGCGTCTACGGCTTCGTCGGCGACCGCCTCCGCCGGTTTGCCCCGGGCCCCCAGAGCGAAGAAACAGGGGTGTATCTTGTCGAAGAGCGCCCGTATGAAAAGCATGGTGCCGGCCCCGGGCGAGTCCCAGCGTTCGACAACGATCGTCGGCTCGCGGCCGAAGGCCGCCAGCCGGCGCAGGGCCTGTCGCCGCTGGCGCTCGGCGATGGAAGCGTGCAATCGGGCTACGGCCGAGATTCCGCGAATCGCGCGTAATCGTCCCCGTTCCACCAGGTGCACGGGACGTATACCGCGTGCCGGCGAAATCCGGGCGCGAATGCGACCGCCCCCCTGCGGGTAGAATCCGGGCCGAAGCAGGGTCAAGTCAATGCGGTAGCCCGCCTGTTCCAGAACGGGCCGCCAATTGTGATCCAGGTAGTGAAAACACGGGCTCCACGGCACATGGGTTCCACCGGTTATACTCAGCGTTGACGCGCCTGCAGCCAGGCTCGCGGGTATCATCAGTGTCTGCAACACTAAGGGCGCCGATCCCGCGGTGCCGATATCGAATTCGAAATCGCCGGGATATATCGCGCGCGGTACGAATTCGACGGCGCGTGAACCACGGTCGGCGCCCTTTACACGGGCTCGACCGAGGGTTGCCGCGGCGCGAAGCGCCATCAAGTGTTGCGGCATCAATCCGGGACGTGGTCGGCGTGCGCGTACGTTAATCAAGCTGAACGGTTGCTGCGTGATCAACGACAGACTGAGGGCGGTTCGCAGAATTTGTCCGCCGCCCTCGCCGGCGGCGCCGTCGATTTCGATCATCCGACGTCAACCACGGTTGCGTGCTCGCTCTTTATAATCCTGCACAGTCTCGACTGCTCATTCCCGGCATTGTATCGTGCAACGAGATGCCGCCCGATAGCGTTAGTCTCCAGTGGTTCGCGTGGGTTCTTGGCATTTCAAGCGTACCGATGGAGAAGGCCGCATTGAACGGATACGCGGAGTAAGATGAAGACGATTGATGTGAAAGAAACGCCCGAGCCTCTTGTCCCGACCGGCTTTGCCTTGTTCGCCTTGGGATTTCGACCTTTCTTTCTCATGGCGGCGTGGGGCGCCGTGGTCCTGCTGGCCCTCTGGTTAGGGGCGTTTACCAGCGGGCATACGCTTTCGCACTATTACGGTTTTGCTGGATGGCATACGCACGAAATGCTGTTTGGTTACACGGCAGCGGTGATAACGGGATTCCTGTTCACCGCAGCACGCAATTGGACCAACCTGCCGACTCCGACGGGCGGGTTGCTCGCGGCGCTCGCAGTTCTCTGGCTCGTTGCCCGGCTGCTGCCCTTGTGCGACGACTACGTGTCGAGCTTGATCATCGTTGTCGTAGACATGTCGTTTCTGCCTTTGGCGGCATCGGCGATCGCGTTCCCTCTCATAAAGCGCCGCCAGGCCCGTAATTACGTCTTCATCCCGCTGCTTTTGACGATGGCGTATGCGAACGGGCTGGTCCACTGGCAGGCAATGGGTATGAGCACAACCAGCGCGGCGGCAGGCACGAGATTGATGATGCTCTTGGTCCTGGTCACCATCGGCATCGTCGGCGGCCGGGTAATCCCTTTTTTCAGCGAGCGCGCATTGCCGGGACTGCATTTGAAATCGTGGAAGCAGGTCGAGGTCCTGTCGATCGCGAGCATGGTCGTATTCATCGTCGTGGAGCTGGTCTATCCAAGATCTCCGGCCAGCGCCGCCGCCGCGCTCGTCACCGCCGCGATCCACGTTGTGCGAGTGTACGGGTGGAGTTCGCGGCGTGTTTGGGCGGTGCCGTTGTTGTCCGTACTGCACCTCGCGTACGCCTGGCTGATCGTCGGCTTGGTACTGTGGTCGGGGGCTGCCCGGGATCTGTGGCCCGAATCGATCGCGCTGCACGCCTTCGCCGTCGGGTGCGTGGGGGCGATCACCTTGGGCATGATGGCGCGCGTCGCCCTGGGACATACCGGTCGTGCCCTGCGGCCGGCGCCGGTTGTCGCCGCCGCGTTTGTCGCCCTGCACATCTCCGCGCTGACAAGGGTCTTCCCGCCTCTGCTCTGGCCCGGCAGCTACGCGATGTCGTTCGCGCTGTCTTCGGTGCTGTGGATTGCGGCGTTTCTGGCTTTCGCCGTCGTCTACACGCCAATCCTGTGGCGCCCACGTATAGACGGCAGGCCCGGTTGAGCGCGGGCCGCGGACGAGCGCATGACGCCGAAACCGGCGAACGTCGCTCTAGTAGCCGCGCAGTACCGAACCCGATTATTTATGAACTTGATTCATAAGTACTGTTACGAAACTCCCTATTCTCAATTGCCGGTATAAGCTCTATATCTCTGCGTAGTATTGAAATCCAACTACGAGAGATAGCGAAATGAACGATTGTACGATCCAGCGTGCGCACACAGACATCAACGACGCCATTCGGCGTGCGCGGGCGCTACGCGCCAGGGCGATATCGAGAATGCTCACCGGTCTCTGGATCCGGGCGCGGGATGCAAGGCATCAATGGAGCAGAAGACGGCACCGGATTCCCTCCGTGCGGACCTTAACGGGTTTTGACGGAGTGGGAAACCACAAGCGCGTACTTCAGGATTGTCGGCAGCTTCTGTAACCCATCACGTCGCGTTAGCGGGCAGCTCCTACGACGCGCGGTTATTTCCATCGGTGGCACCCGAGATGCTCGGTCATTACCAAAAAACGTGGACTGCACTTCGTCCCGCGTTTTGGCGACGGCGGATGCGGTGTACCCAGCCAACGGCGGCCTGATAAGTATTACGTCGTCGGCGCGGCGGTCGCTAGAAACGCATCGACGGTGACGCGGTCGTGGAATGTGTAGTCGGTCTCCTGGAGGGTATCGCTGGGGGACACAATCGATGCAGTTAGGCAACGGCGGGACCTGGGAAAGAACGCCCGGCGCGTGCGCGTAACGGCTCGTGTTGAAAAATGCCCCACAGGAACCCATAGTGTTGGTTCTGCGCCGAAACAATTTCATAAACGATTTTAGACCTGCACTTGCCGCTTTTTGTTTCATTTCCAACGTGGAGTTTTATTATTACGTGTGCCACTGTTACCGGCGAAGTTGTATAGTTGATATTGCGCTATCGGCTTTGAGGCGTTTCCATGGCATTGCAAGATACCCGTTTGCCGCGCAGATTGGCCGCTATCCTCCAAGCGGACGTCGTCGGCTACAGCCGCATGATGGAAGAGGACGAAGCCGGAACGCTCGCTCGCCTGAGAGCCCTCCGTCATGATTTCATTGATCCCACGATCGGGGCCTATCACGGACGTGTTGTAAAGCTCATCGGCGACGGTGCGCTCGTCGAATTCCCCAGTGTCGTTGAAGCGGTAAGCTGTGCGATCGTCATTCAACAGGGGATGAGCGAACGCAATCAGGACTCACCCATGGATCGGAGAATCGAGTTTCGCATAGGTATCAATCTGGGGGATGTCCTCGTTGCAGGCGACGACATTTACGGCGACGGCGTGAACGTGGCGGCACGATTGGAAGGTCTTGCGGAACCCGGTGCAATCTGGATCTCGGAAGCCGTTCATACGGCCATCGGAAACAAACTGCCGCTGGAATTCGACGATCTGGGCTCGCGGGACGTCAAGAACATCCGCCAGCCGGTCCGCGCATACCGGGTTCGGCTAAAACCGGGCGCCGTTTTACAACCGGCAGCGGTGGACGCGGCGCCGGTCAGTTCAGGCGCTTATTTGAAGCGTCGCCCGCTGCCAGTTGTCGCCGGATCGATCGTCGTTGTCGTCACTGTGCTCGCGATGCTTGCTTGGCACCAACCTTGGATAGCGCGGGAGGAGCCGGCTTCGATCGCGCGCATGGCGCACGCGCTGCCGGAAATACCATCGATTGCGGTATTGCCGTTCAGCAACATGAGCGGAGACCCGGCTGAGGAGTATTTCGCCGACGGCCTCACGGAAAACATCATCACGTCGCTGTCGCAGACCCCGAAGCTGTTCGTGATTGCCAGAAACTCCGCATTCACTTACAAGGGCAGACCGGTGCGGGTGCAGCAGGTGGCCGAGGAGTTGGGTATCCGTTACGTACTCGAGGGCAGTTATCAGCGTTCGGGGGATCAAGTTCGCGTCCACGCGCAGTTCATCGATGCCCTCGCCGGCCATCATCTCTGGGCGAAGCGGTTTGACGTCGTAATGTCGGATATCTTCACACTGCAGGATCAGGTGACGCAGAAAATCGTTGCTGCATTGCGGATCCAGCTCACGGAGCAAGAGCGAAAGCGCCTCGCACGCCGGTTTACCGACAGCTATGAGGCCTTCGATTACTTCTTGCGCGGACAAGCACTGTATTCCCGTTTCACGAACGAGGACAACGCCCGATCCCGCGTCATGTTCGAAGCCGCGACCGATCTCGATCCTCTGTTCGCGTGGGCTTACGGCAGTATCGCTTTGACGCATGTCGAGGACTACCGCGCGGGCTGGTCCGATCGCCCGGACTGGTCGGCGGAGCAATCAGTGAAATACGCGGAGAAGGCCTTGGCTCTCAACGATACCTTACCGCAAACTCAATTCGTTCGCGGATTTGTGTATCTACAGATCGAGCGGCGTTTCGAAGACGCGGGGATACACGCGAAAACGGCCATTGCGCTCGATCCTAATGCCGCCGACAGTCATGCGCTTCTGGGCACGATCTTGTCGTACCTGGGGCAGCTCGACGAGTCGGTACGCCTGATACAGAAGGCCATTCGATTGAATCCGCATGCGCCGGCCCGATACTTTTTAACGCAAGGTCGCTCGCTGTTTTTTCGCGGCGACTACGAGCAGGCGATTCCACTGTTACTAGAGGCGGTCAATCGCAATCCGGCCTATCTTCTCAGCCACATCTATCTGGCCGCGGCCTACGTCCAAATCGGCAGCATTGACGAGGCATCCTGGGAGAGTGCCGAAATTACGACGCTGGCGCCCGAGTTCTCGGTCGACACGTGGTTAAAGACCCAACCGATCAAAATCCCATCGCAGGCAAAACTTCTGATCGAAAATCTGCGTAAGGCCGGTCTGCCGTAGAGCACGTAGGTCTATATTCACCTGGGGAGAACGTTCATGCTGACGAAATTCACGTCCCGTATTCTCGTTGCCGCGATCGGGTCCATGGGCCTGTCAGCCGTGTCCGTAGAGGCGGGCGAACTGGATTACCCCCTAACCCGCTTGAGCGACAAAATCCACCTCATCTACGGGCCTTTTGCGCTGCCCGACGCCCGAAACCGCGGTTTTCGCAACAACGTGGTGATCGTCACCACCAGCGCGGGGGTGGTGGTTTTCGATCCGGGGGGCAGCGCCGCAGCCGGTGAAATGGTCGTTTCCAGGGTCAAATCCATCACCGATACGCCGATCGTCGCGGTATTCAATTCCCACGTGCACGGCGACCATTGGCTCGGAAACGAAGGCGTAAAAAGATCCTATCCGAAAGCGGTGATCTACGGACATCACGTTATGAAATCCAAGACCGAGGGCCCGGTCGGTGAACAGTGGTTAACGATGATCAATCGCCTCACCGAGGGCACCGCCGGCGGGAAAATCGTAGTTGCGCCGAACGTATCCGTAGAAAACGGTGACCTGATCACCATCGGTGATACGGAATTTCGCATTTTTCACTCCGGCTCCGCGCATACCGATAACGACATCATGATAGAGATCGTCGGAGAGCACGTCCTGTTCACCGGTGACGTCGTGCGCAACGGTCTGTTTGGGTTGATGGAAGAAGATTCCAGTTTCAAGGGCAATTTGGCGGCAATTGATTTCATCAGTAAGAAGTCTTACAAACTCTACATTCCCGGCCACGGTAGCTCGGGTGGTAAGGAAATCTTGAACGGCTATCGCGAATATCTCCACACCGTACGCGAAACCGTCGAAGCGTTGTACGAAGAAGGTCTGGCGGACTATGAAATGAAGCCGAAAGTCATCGATGCGCTATCCGTCTACAAGGACTGGAGCGGGTTCGATCTAAGGGTTGGCTCGCACGTAAGTAGAGCTTATCTGGAAATCGAGGCGGAGGCTTTCTGAAATCCGGTCTCGTGGGCGTGGTCGCAGAGCGTGTTCTTGGGCCAAACCAACACGATGCACTCATTCCCGTGTCGATGGCGTGCCGGCCTGCCTACTAAAACGACAGCGCTGCACGGCTGATCGCTGTCGAATTCCATACGTGTTCCCGGCGCCGAATATCTCAAGCGCTAGGTGAAGATTACCTGCGCACTGTCTGGTACAGGGAAAAGCTTCTACCGCGGATAGCGTCGAGCGCGTATACCGGGCGCGCACGGCGAACGCTATGTGCTTGGTCTATGCTTAAAAAGAGCAGGGCTCAAGCCTTCGGTCCGGGGGGCCGATAAATATCCCATTGGTTGTACACAGCCATTCACACCCGTGCGTTCCCGCATCGGGTGCATACGCCGCGGCGTGTCCGGCAATCGGCCGAGGCGGCGTCCGGCATTGGTAAGAATTACTCGGAGGTATTCGATGACCGAGAGGCGAAGAACATTCAATCGTTGGTGGGTAGTCGTCGGCGCGGTGATGATCCAGTTGGCGCTGGGTGCGATCTATGCGTGGTCGGTGTTCACCCGGCTGCTCACGGACCCGGAGGGGGTGTACGCATTCTCGGCAAGTCAAACGGCGTGGATATTTTCCGCCGGCCTGGCGACGTTCGCGGTGGTGATGGTCCTGGCCGGCACGTGGCAGCTCAGGGCGGGTCCCAGGACCGTCGCCATCACCGGTGGCGTTCTGCTGGGCACCGGATACATCCTGGGCGGCTTTTTCGGGAGCAGTTTCTGGGCACAATTTCTTTGTATCGGCATCCTCGGCGGTGCCGGAATCGGGCTTGCGTACGTCGTGCCGATCGCCGTCGGCGTGCGTTGGTTCCCGGACAAGAAAGGGCTGATCACCGGTCTCGCGGTGGCGGGCTTTGGCTTCGGTGCCACCATATGGGTGAAACTAGCCGGTTCCTGGTTCGGGGGGCTGCTCAACACCGCCGCGGTCTTCGGCCTTCCAAGCGTACAGAGCGTGTTCGTCATCTACGGCGTGACGTTCATGCTGCTGGTGCTGATCGGAAGCCTGGTAATGGTGCATCCACCGGAGGAGTACGTCCCGCAAGGTTGGAGCCCGCCGGCGTCGGGCAGCGGCGCACGCGATGGAGAAATCGCTTACTCGGCGCGGGATATGCTGCGCACGCATCAATTTTATATATTGTGGTTCGTTTTCGTCTGCTCTGCGCTGGCGGGACTGATGGTCATCTACGCAATCAAGCTGTTCGGCATCGACGTGCTCGGGGCCCGCGGTATTGCCGACGCCGGCGCTATCACCGGTACCGCGATGGCGTCGTACGCGATATGCAACGGTGTTGGTCGAATCCTTTGGGGGAGCCTTTCCGACGTGCTCGGTCGCAAGGTGGCGATAGTGACCATGGTCGCCGCGCAGGGCGTGGTCATGCTGCTGATCTACCACGGTTTCATCCATATCGGAGAAACCACGGGTTTCGTTGCGGCGGCGGCGTTGATCGGTTTCAACTTCGGCGGGAATTTCGCGTTGTTTCCCGCGGCGACCGCGGACTTGTTCGGCAACAAGAACGTCGGGACCAACTACGGGTGGGTATTCACTGCGTACGGCGTCGCCGGCTTGGCCGGTCCCCTATTGGCGGGTTGGTTCAAGGATTCCGCCGGCGCCGGCGGCCCCGGCGTCTGGATGACGCCGTTCATCATAGCCGGCTCGGCGTGCCTCTTTGGGGCGTTCGTCATGGCTCTGATGCCGCAATTGCATCCGCGGCGTGATTCGAAACCGGAATCGGCAGTCACCGAAACCAAATTGGCGACCGTTTCGGAGTGAGCGAATCTTCGCTCGCAAAATTCCACGTACCGGCCGGCGTAGTCGCCTCGATACTTGCTTGACGGAAAACGTACGGGCCGGGCGTCTGCGATCTTACGGAGCGCGATCGGTTTCCACGAATGGGAAACTCCCGTTCGCTCTATGACATTATTTTTCCCCTTGAGGCTGGTGTATGCTTTAACCGCTGGCGATGGCCGCCGGTTTTGAACGCGAGCCCCGGCGCTAGGTCTCGACCCGATCCTTGAATCCTTTGCCCGCCTTGAAAAATGGGTAGGTCTTGGCCTGAATGGTAATGGTTGCCCCCGTCGCGGGGTTGCGTCCTTCACGCGCCGATCGGCGCTTCGTGCCGCCGACCGATGCGAATGTCGTAGGGAGTGATCAGTTTGCGATGCCAAACGGCATTCTTTTTGACCAGCGGCTCCTCCGCAATCGCGTTGCCGTAGCCGGTATTCATAATGATTCGGGC
>CAMYIN010000172.1 GCA_947258495.1 uncultured Gammaproteobacteria bacterium | reverse complement strand
CGCTGGCGGGTTTCCGCCGGATCAGGAAGCCGGCGTGAAGTTCTTCAGTCGTGCGTTCAGACGGCGTTTCAAACGCGCCGCGCGATTGCGGTTGTGCAGGTGCTTGGAGACCGAGCGGTCGATGAGCGAAGTCGCCTGGCGGTACGCCGTGCGCGCGGTGTCTACGTCGTCTCCGCCCAGCGCCTTGATGAACCGCTTGATGGCGGTACGCATGGCGGAACGCTGGACTGCGTTACGGACGCGGTGTCGCTCGTTCTGGCGTGCCCGCTTGCGTGCTTGTGCTGTATTTGCCAAGGAATGAGGTCTGGTGATCGGGAGGCGGCACTATCCTGATTTTGGCAATCCGTGTCAAGGTCTGCCGCGTTCGACGTTGCCGGCCGGGCGCGGTGTCCGGCGCCGGTCTGTTGGCGCTGGTGGGGGATTCTCTTATAGTCGCCGCTTTCGAAGGCGCAATCCCGCACCGGAACATGTCGCGTAAACTGCTCAAGTCCACCGGCGCCGTCGGCGGAATGACCCTGGTTTCCAGAATCACCGGTCTCGTTCGGGACGTCGTGTTTGCCTACGTCATGGGCAGCGGACTCGTTGCGGACGCCTTCTTCGTCGCCTTTCGCATTCCGAATTTCTTTCGGCGGATCTTCGGCGAAGGGGCGTTTTCCCAGGCCTTCGTGCCGGTGTTCTCGGAGTACCGGGAACGGCATTCCGCGGACCAGACACGGGCCTTCACCGAGCACATGGCGGGGTGGCTGGGCGTCGTCCTGCTGGGTCTCACGGCGCTCGGGATCCTCGCGGCGCCGGCGGTGGTCGCCGTGATCGCGCCCGGTTTTCTCGACGACCCCGAACAGTTCGCCTTGACCGTCGAGTCGCTGCGCATCACCTTTCCTTATCTCCTGTTCATCTCCCTGGTTGCGATGTCGGCGGGGATCTTGAACACCTGCGGCCATTTCGCGGCCCCCGCGGCGACGCCGATTCTGCTCAACCTATCCCTCATCGCCGCGGCGTTCTGGTTCGTTCCCGGTCTGGGAAACGCGGCCATCGGCCTGTCCTGCGGGGTCTTGTTGGCGGGCGTGCTGCAGCTGGGTTTTCAGCTACCCTTTCTCCGCCGGGTGGGTCATGTCCCCTACCCGAAACTGCGACCGCGGAACGAGGGGGTCACGCGGGTCTTCAAGCTGATGCTGCCCGCCATCTTCGGCGTCTCGGTGGCGCAGATAAATCTGCTGGTGAACACCTTGCTGGCTTCGTTTCTGGTAACCGGCAGCATTTCCTGGCTGTACTATTCGGACCGCGTGATGGAATTCCCGCTGGGAGTGTTCGGCATAGCCCTCGCCACCGTGATCCTGCCGGCGCTTTCCAGGCTGCACGCGCGCGGCGAGCAGGAGCCGTTTTCGCACCTGATGGACTGGTCGTTGCGTTGGGTGTTCCTGATCGGCGTCCCCGCCTCGGTGGGTCTGATCGCCTTGGCCGGGCCGATGATGACGACGCTGTTTCAATACGGGGCGACGACGCCGGACGACGTGCGCATGATGTCCAAGAGTCTGGTGGCCTTCGCCGCCGGTCTGCTGGGGTTCGTCCTGGTGAAGGTTCTGGCGCCGGGTTTCTTCGCCAGGCAGGACACCAGGACTCCCATGCGCATCGCGGTGATGGCAATGGGGGTCAACATCGTCCTGAGCCTGCTGTTGATCGTTCCCTTGGCCCACGTCGGCCTCGCCCTGGCCATATCCGTCGCCGCCTGGGTCAACGCCGGTTTGCTGTACCGCAAGTTGTGGCGGCAGGACATCTATCGACCGCTGGCGGGTTGGGGTACGCATTTCGGCCGCGTCGCGGCGGCGAGCGCGGTCATGGGCGCTGTGCTGTGGTGGGGCGCGGGCGATTTGGACGCATGGATACACACCGATCTGGCGACCCGGGTGTCCCGCTTGGCCCTGTGGATCGCAGTCGGAGGCCTGGTCTATTTTGTTGTAATATTCGGCCTGGGCGTCCGCCCGAGACAACTGCTGTTGAACAAAGCGGGAATCGATTAGTCGTCGTGCCAGCCAACGCGCCAGAAATCACGCAAATAGGCTCCCTGCAGGAGCCGCGGATCTTCACCCTGGAGGAGGCCGAGGACCTGTTCCCGCTGGTGCGCCGCATTACGCGCGACGCCAGCAACCGGCTGGAACCGATCAAACGCCGTCTCGAGAACATGCTGGCGACCGATCCACGGCTGGTCGCCGTGGAGAAAGACTACGAAGCGGTCGTCAAATGCTGGGTGAAAAAGATGGAACGCCTGGGTCTCGTCGTACAGGGCCTGTGGTTGGTGGATTTCGACACTGGCGACGGTTACCTGTGCTGGCGATACCCGGAACTCAGGATCGGCCACTATCACGATCACTCCGCCGGATTTACCGGCCGCCGTCCGCTCGACGAGGTGATAGAAGAGCTGGATCCGGATTGGGTGTGACCGCGGCCGCCGATCCTGCGCCGCGCGATTGGACCGGCCGCCGCCACTGGTTACAATGCGCGGCCTCGTGCGCGAGCCGCACGGACTTGAAACTACGCCTGGATCGACGGCGCTGCGTTCGCCGTCGGTATACCGATTCATGGAATTAATTCGCGGATTACAGAACCTCAAACCGCGTCATCGCGGTTGTGTCGCCACCATCGGCAACTTCGACGGTGTGCACCTCGGACATCAGGCGGTGTTGCGTCAACTCGGCGATCATCGGCAAGCGCTCGGGCTTCCCGCGACCGTCATTACCTTCGAACCGCAGCCCTTGGAATATTTCGGCGTTCTCGACCTGCCGCCGAGGCTCACGACCTGCCGCGAAAAATTCGCCCTGCTCTCGGAATACGGCGTCGATCGCGTACTGTGTCTGCGGTTCGGGCGCGCCCTGGCCGAAATGAGCGCGACGGCGTTCATCCGCACGGTGCTGGCGGACGGGCTCGAAGTCAAACACCTGGTGGTGGGGGACGATTTCCGCTTCGGCCGCGGGCGGGTCGGCGATTTTACCGCCTTGCAGGTGGCCGGAAGACAGTTCGGGTTCCACGTCGAGCGCACCGAGACCCTGGACGTGGACGGCGAGCGCGTCAGCAGCACCAACATCCGCGCGGCGCTGCGCGACGGCGACCTGGAGCACGCGGCGCGATTGCTGGGACGCCCCTACGAGATCGTGGGGAAGGTCGCACACGGCGAGAAGCGCGGGCGAAACTGGGGGTTCCCCACGGCGAATATCCATCTCAATCGCCGCAAGGCGGCGCTGACGGGGGTCTACACGGTGGAGGTCCGCGGCATCGGCACGGAACCCATCGCCGGGGTGGCGAATCTCGGCAACCGGCCCACCGTCGGCGGCGTACGCACCCTGCTGGAGGTCCACCTCCTGGACTTCGACCGCGATATCTACGGGCGCTGGGTGTCGGTGCGGTTTCTGACCAAGCTCCGCGAGGAGAGAAAGTTCGAGAACTTCGGTGCCCTCAAGGTGCAGATCGAGCGGGACGTACTTCGGGCGCGGGATTATTTCAAAGCCCAACTGGCGAAATGTTCCTGAACCGGCGGCCGAGGCGCGCGTATGAGCGGCAAAACTCAGAGTCAGAGGCGACGTTGACGGCGTTCACCCATGCCCGACTATAAACACACCATCAACCTGCCGTCGACGCGATTTCCGATGAAGGCGAACCTCGCGCAGCGGGAGCCGGAGGTCTTGGCGCACTGGGAAGAGATAGACCTGTACCGGCGCCTGCGGGAGCTCGGAGCCGGCAGGCCGAAGTTCGTGCTGCACGACGGTCCGCCCTACGCCAACGGCGACATACACATCGGCCACGCCGTGAACAAGGTCCTTAAGGACATCATCGTCAAGGCCCGGACCCTGGACGGCTTCGACGCCCCCTACGTCCCGGGCTGGGACTGCCACGGCCTGCCGATCGAGCTGGAAGTGGAAAAGCAGCTCGGCAAGTCCGGGGGCCGCGTCGACGCCAAGACGTTCCGCCGCAAATGCCGCGAATACGCGCAGACGCAGATCGACAAACAGCGGCGGGACTTCGTCCGCCTCGGCGTGGTCGGAGATTGGCGGCGGCCCTATCTCACCATGGACCCCGCGGTCGAGGCCAACACCCTGCGGGCGCTGGGACGCATCATCGCCGGCGGGCACGTCTATCACGGCTTGATGCCGGTGTACTGGTGCACCCAGTGCGGCTCGGCCCTGGCCGAGGCCGAGGTGGAGTATCTCGATCGCAATTCGCCGGCCATCGACGTGCGCTTCCCGGTCGAGGACGCGACCGATCTGCTGACGCGCATGGGCGCGGCCGCCGGCGACGCCGGCCCGATCAGCGTCGTCATCTGGACCACGACCCCGTGGACCCTGCCCGCCAACCAGGCGGTCGCGCTGCACGCCGATTTCGAATACGTGCTGGTGCGTTACACGCGCGAAAACGGCGAGCCGGAACGCCTGCTGCTCGCAGAGGCGCTGCTGGACGCATGCCTGGCGCGCTACCGCGTCGGCGAATACGAGGTCGTGGCGCGTTGCCGCGGCAGCGCCTTGGAGCGGTTGCTTTTGCACCACCCGTTCTACGAGCGACAGGTGCCCGTCATCCTGGGGACCCACGTCACCACCGAATCGGGGACCGGCGCCGTGCACACGGCCCCCGGTCACGGTCAGGAAGACTACGCGATCGGCCAACAGTACGGCCTCAAGGTCGACAATCCGGTGGACGCGGGCGGCCGTTTTCTGCCGGATACGCCGCTGTTCGCCGGCGAGTTCGTGTTCGACGCCAACGACCACGTGGTCGACGTATTGAAGCAGCGGGACGCGCTGCTGCACGCCGAGCGCATCGATCACAGTTATCCCCACTGCTGGCGGCACAAGGTCCCGATCGTGTTTCGCTCCACCGGCCAGTGGTTCATCAGCATGGAAAAACAGGGCTTGCGCGAGGGCGTGTTGGCGGAGATCGAGAAGGTCCGCTGGCATCCGGACTGGGGCAAGGCGCGCATCGCCGGCATGGTGGCGAACCGTCCCGACTGGTGTATCTCCCGCCAGCGGACCTGGGGCACCCCGATCGCGCTCTACGTGCATCGTCACAGCGGGGCCCCGCACCCGCACACCCAGCAGATCCTGGAAGAGGTGGCCCTGCGGGTGGAACGGAAGGGCGTCGAAGCCTGGTTCGACATGGACGACGCGGACCTGCTCGGCGCGGGGGCGGGGGACTACGAAAAGGTCGACGACATCCTCGACGTCTGGTTCGACTCGGGCGTCACCCACGAGACCATACTGACGCGCAGGCGGGAACTCGAGCGTCCGGCGGACCTGTACCTCGAGGGCTCGGACCAGCACCGCGGCTGGTTTCAGTCCAGCATCATGACCGGGGTGGCGATCATCGGCAGCGCGCCCTACAAAGGCGTGCTCACCCACGGCTTCACCGTGGACGCGGAGGGCAAGAAGATGTCCAAGTCCCGCGGCAACGTCATCGCCCCGCAGAAGGTGATCACGACCCTGGGCGCCGACATACTCAGGCTGTGGGTGGCGGCCACCGACTACCGCGGCGAGATGAACATCTCCGACGAGATCCTCAAGCGCATGGCGGACTCGTACCGCCGCCTGCGCAACACCGCGCGTTATCTGCTCGGCAACCTCAACGGCTTTGACCCGCAGAGCCGCATCGACGTCGCCGATATGCTGCTGCTGGACCAGTGGGCCGTGTACCAGGCACAGCGGCTCCAGGGCGAGATCCGCGACGCCTACGACGAGTACAACTTTCACTGGATCTACCAGGCGCTGCACAAGTTCTGCGTCGGGGAGATGAGCGGGTTTTACCTCGACGTTCTCAAAGACCGTCTGTACACCACCACCGCCGACAGCCTGGCGCGCCGCTCCGCGCAGACCGCGATGTACTACATCCTCGAGGCCCTGGTGCGCTGGCTGGCGCCGATCCTGAGCTTCACCGCCGAGGAGATCTGGCGCCACATGCCGGGGCCACGCGCCGAGTCGGTGTTGCTCGCATCGTGGTTCCAGGACTGGCCGGCGGTGGAACTAGCCCGCGGCGACATGGACGCGTCCTACTGGGACGATGTCCTCCGCATACGCCAGCTGGTGAGCCGTGAACTCGAAGCGGTGCGCGTCGCCGGCGACATCGGCTCGAGTCTCGATGCGGACGTGACCGTCTATTGCCGCGACGGCGACTACCGCACCCTGCTGAAGCTCGAGGACGAGCTGCGCTTCGTCTTCATCACCTCGTCGGCGGACGTCGAGTCCGTGTCCGCGGTCGGCGGCGAGGGCGAGAGCAACGGCGTGCGCGTCGAGGTGCGGCCGTCGCCGAACCAAAAGTGCATCCGTTGCTGGCACCGGCGCGCCGATGTCGGATCGCACGCGGATCATCCCGAAATATGCGGCCGTTGCGTGACCAACGTGGAAGGCCCCGGAGAGGTGCGAAAGTTCGCCTGATGTTGAGATGGCTGTGGTTGTCCGTCGCCGTCGTCGTGACCGATCAGGTGACCAAGTGGATCGCTGTTGAGACGCTGCTGGGTCAGGCGCCGGTGGCGGTCATTCCCGGATTCTTTAATTTCACCCTCGTCTACAACACCGGTGCGGCGTTCGGCTTCCTGCGCGAGGCCGGCGGTTGGCAGAACGCTTTTTTCATCGGCGTTGCCACGCTCGTGTCGGTGGTTCTCGTCGCCATGCTGCGCCGCCTGCAGAGCAGCGAGCTGCAGAGCGCCGTCGCCCTGGCGCTCATTCTGGGCGGCGCCATCGGCAACATCATCGACCGGATCCGGCAGGGTTACGTCGTCGACTTCGTAGACTGGTACTTCCGGGACTGGCACTGGCCCGCGTTCAACGTCGCCGATTCCGCGATCACCGTCGGCGCCGCCCTGCTGATCCTCGACATGTTCGACATGCGCGTCATTCGTCGCGGGGGTTCGTAAATGCGCGCGCAGGAGATCAGCGCCCGCTCCCGGGTCACGCTGCGCTTCACGCTGTCGCTCGCCGACGGTCACGTGGTGGAGGAGGCCGGCGGCGACGAGCCGATGGAACTCACGATCGGCGACGCCATGCTGGTGGAGGCGCTGGAGCAACGCCTGCTCGGCCTGCGCCCCGGCGAGCGCGCCAGCTTCCCGGTGTCGGCCGCCGAACACGCCTTCGGCGTCTACGAGACGGAAAAGATTCTCAAGCTGCCGAAAAAAGACTTCGACGCGGATACCGAGCTCGCCGAAGGCCATATCGTCGCATTCTCCCTGCCCAACGGCGAAGAAGTCCCGGGCACCCTGAGACGCGTCGAGGGGGACCAGGTGGAGGTGGACTTCAACCACCCCCTGGTGGGGCGGGATTTTGTCTTCGACGTCGAAATCCTCTCCGTCGATAACGCACCCTAGCCGGCATTTCTCTACCCAGGATCCCGGAGGATGGCGCAGGACGGGTGCGGGTGTACCGACCACCGGCCGAGTCCAGCGTATGCCGGCGTAGCCGGTATGATTGCCCACGCATGAGCGCAGGGAGATTCAAAAATCGCGCGCCAGGCCTTACACTGCACGCATGCAGATCTTGCTCGCCAATCCGCGCGGTTTCTGCGCCGGGGTCGATCGCGCGATCGATATCGTCGAACAGGCCCTGGAGGCCTACGGCGCACCCATTTACGTGCGCCACGAAGTCGTGCACAACCGCTTCGTCGTCGAGGGCCTGCGCGGCAAGGGCGCGATCTTCGTCGATGAGATCGCGGAGGTCCCGGACGGCAGCATCGTCATCTTCAGCGCCCACGGTGTGTCGCAGAAGGTGCGCGAGCAGGCGGCGCGGCGAAACCTGAAAGTCTTCGACGCGACCTGCCCGCTGGTGACCAAGGTGCACTCCGAGGTGTCGCGGTACCGCCGGCGCGGCATGGAATGCGTGCTCATCGGACACGCCGGGCACCCCGAGGTCGAAGGCACCATGGGCCAGGTGAAAGACGGCATCTACCTGGTGGAGAGCGAGGCCGACGTCGACGCGCTGCAGGTGCGCGATCCGGTCAATCTCGTCTACGCGACCCAGACCACGCTGTCGGTGGACGACACCAGCAGGATCGTCGCGGCGCTGCGACGGCGGTTTCCAAACATCCACGGGCCGCGCAAGGACGATATCTGCTACGCCACGCAGAACCGCCAGGACGCGGTGAAAACACTGGCGGATCGTTCCGAGGTGGTGCTCGTGGTGGGCTCGCGCAACAGCTCGAACTCGAACCGGCTGCGGGAGATCGCCGAGCAGAACGGGGTGCCCGCCTATCTCATCGACGGCGCCGACGACATCCAACGCGACTGGCTCGCGGGCAAGCGGCGTATCGGCGTCACCGCCGGCGCCTCGGCCCCGGAGCTGCTGGTGCAGAACGTCATCGCCAGGCTCAAGGAGTGGGGCGGCGACAGCGTCACCTCGGTGCAGGGCGCGGCGGAAAACATCTCCTTCTCGTTGCCGGCGGAACTCCGCGGCGACGGCGCGTCGAAGAAGGTTTCCTAGCGCACGGCTGCGGCAAGCGCTAGCAGGGGCTGCAAGCGCAGACCCCGCCCCTATGCCGTCAAGCTAGCGTTGCCAACACGTGGCCGGTGTCTTGGCCCCGGTGTTGGTCAGGCTCATGCTGGTGCAGCCCGTGTCTTTCTGCTGTGGCGAACCTACGGCCGCGTTCGCCGTCAGGGTATACGTCGTCGTCGCCGACGCGGCAACCGACACCACGTAATACTCGTCGGGCGATTTCCCCGAGTGATTGAGCGCACCCGCGGTGGTCGCGTAGGTGAACGTCTGCGTGTAGTGGCGCTCCTGCAGGTTCGCCAGCTCGGTCAAGCCGGTGATCGCGTCCGCGCGCCGCGAACGGCGCACCTGGTCGACGTAGCTCGGATAAGCGATGCTGGCGAGGACCGCCAGCACGATCAACACCACCATCAGCTCGATCAGCGTGATGCCGCGGATGCTCGATTTCATGGCCGTCATACCCACCTCCGCGCGCGACTAGTCGTTGAACAAGATCTCGTGCCAGGAGGTGCGAAATCCCGGATACAGCTTGGGTTTGACCTCGATCCGGTTGCTTTCCAGCGTGCTCTTCGTGCTGTGCACGGTGACGACGCCGGGCCCGCCCGCGGTTCCGGCGTGGAACACCGGTTCCATGGCACGTCCCGCCCCGAGTTCCACGCGTGTACCAGTGATACCGGCTCCAGCATCCAGCGCTTCGGGCGCGAGGACGCCGGGATGACCGGTGCCGGTCTTGTAGTACACGATATTGAGCGCGCTTTCACCCAGTGGTTCGCACAGCTCTGCGGAGGGTGTGAAGTCGGCGTACACCAGCACCCCGCCGGTCACCCCGGCTTTACTCAGGTTGCGCGTACTCGGAACGCCGCCGTCCGCTTCCACAAGCTCGTGATACCAACCGGCCCGGTTAGTTTCGATGAACTGCTCCAGTTCCAGAAACGTCTCAATGGTCTCGCCGTCGATGATGACGTCACCGCCACCACTGTATTGAATGTCCCCGTCGCCGTCTTCCACGTTATCGTTTTCGTCGGTGAATACCTCGATATCGCTGACGTCCAGGAGGTCGTCGCGGCGCACCGCGGCGTAGGTCATGTCGCCGTCGGCGTCGACCGGCTCCAGGATACCGTAGAAGGACTGCTGATGGTCGCTGTCCTTATCGCCCTTGACTTCGTAGCGTCCACTGCCGGCATACACCCAGATGCGGCCGTTCTCGTCCCGACTGAGGGTGGGTGGATTCATGAACGCCTGGTTCGGACGCCTGTCCGAGGCCCCGAGTATGGACGCGTTGGGGTCCAGCAGCAGCTTGAAGTTCTGCGACTTATTGTCGCCGAGGCCCTGCCAACGATAGAGCTGACCGCCGGGCGCGTCGCCGGTACCGCGGACGGTGCCGAAGTACCACGCGTCGCTGGCGTATGTAGACGTATTTGAGAACGTCTGGCCGGCGGGAAAGACATCGAAATCCACTGCGGTGATATCGCCCACGAGACTGTTGACGAGACTGGCGTCGGCGGGGCTGCTGCCGAGATCCTTGGGCCAGCCGCTTCGCATGCTGTCGTTGAGCAGATCGTAATTGAACACGTGCGCGTTCTGCGTGCTGCTGAAGGTGCTGATTTCCGTCGGCCCGGAGCCGAAGGCCAGGTAGGCCTCGCTCCACTTGCTGCCGCCGTTGTAGGCGAACAGCACCTTAGGCGTGCTGGTCGTGAAACCGAGTTTCGGATGCACGATCTCTGCCAGCGGCACGGGTGGACTCTCGGGGTCCGTGATGTCCAGCAGCACGTACGCCGAGCGCATCGTCCGGGGAGCGGTGCCCGAGTCCTGGTCGTGGTCGATCTCGAAGTCGCCGCCGCCCAGACGCATGCCGATGACCAGCACCGTGCCCCAGCCGCCGGGATGAACACACGTTGCGTCCACCGCGGCGTCGGCATCGAATAGGTCGGCAGGGCAGGATGCCTCTGCGTCGAAGATCCGCATATCGAATACCTGGGTGCGGCCGTCGATGTAGTACACGTGGGAGTAATCGGGATCCGTGAGCCATTGCAGATGCGGCAACAGGTTCATCGGTGCGTAGGCCCAGAGTTCCGCTCCCAGTGGGTGCGCCGTCTTGCCCGGGTTCGACGTGTTGTATTCCCGGGTCGCGTCGTCGAAGAAGCCGCCGTTGAAGGCGTGGATGAAGCCGCCGTTGCCGCCGCTGAGCACCACCAGTCGGCGGTCCTTGTGGCGGCGCTTGAACTGGGCATACGACGGATCCCCCTGCACTATGTCGAAGTTGTCGCCTGGCGGACCGACCGGCAGCGGCGGCGAATGCACTATATCGGAAAGCCGATGGGTCTCGGTGACGCCGTCGCCGTCGAAATCGGCGTCCCGGTTGCGATATCCGCTGATATTGCTCTCGCCGCGGATGAAGCGAACGATGTTTTCCGCCGCGGTCTGCGTGCCGACGCCGAAGTAACCGAAGTTGGTGGCGGTCACCGAGCCGGGGACGAAGTTCACCACCTCGGAGGCGTCGATCTTACCGTTGGGCGAATTGCCGCTATCCATCCAGGTGAGGATGTGCCGGCCGTTCGCCGCGGACGTGCCGTACGCACGCTGCGTCGCCACCTGGGTGTCGCTGAGATCGTATAGCAGCTTGCCCGCGCTCCAGATGGGTTTGAAGTTCTCGAGGTCGTCCTCGGTACTCCCGTCTTCGACGAACACGCTGTCGTCGGAGCTGTCCCAGCGGATGAGCTTGGTTACCTCCAAGTCGGGGTCGTATGTGAACGTAACGACCTTGTCGGTCTGGTAACCGTCGAGCTTCCCGTCCTGATTGGAGTCTTCGCGCAAGCGACTGAAGTCGTCGACGAAAATGCCTTTTATATCGCCGGTCCAGCGTACTTTGTTGAAATCTTCATCCTGGAACTCCGGCCGGTACTGCGCCTGGAACATGGCGCCGAAGCCCGCCGCGCTGTTGGCGATCACCGCCGCCGCGGATCCGGTACGCGCCGATTTGGCGAGCAGCGCTTCGAACACAGCGGTCAGGGAATTGATGAGCTGCGTGGGATTGCTGACGAGGAAGTAATTGTCCGGCATTCCGTCGGGCGTCAGATCCGTCGGATCGAAGTTGTTCTTCTCGTCCCACTCCTCCTGCAGATCGGGTTTGTCGTTGTTGTTCCGGTCTTCGAAGGAACCCCATTTCGCCGCGTAGAACAGCGGCAGCTCCAGCAGCCCCGCGGAACTGCTGCCGATCGTGTACTGATGTGAGGTCGCGACTGCGGTATCGGCGCCGAATCCTCCGGCGGGCCCACAGGTCGGATTGTCGTCGTTCGGACAGCCGGGTACGCCGGTGGCGTCATCCTGGGACGCGCTGATGCCGCGATCGGGATATCTGAAATCGTTGATTCCGGAGTGGACGTGAAAACCGTCCTGGTCGACGGTGCCGCCGATGATATAGCCGAAGCCCATGGAATGCGGCGTCGATTTGGCGTGGACGTCGGTGGTGACGGTGATCGTGTCGCCGGTGGGACTCAAGGTGTAGGAGATCGTGCCCCACATATCCTGGTCGTAGTCGCCGCCGGCCTCGCTGTCTTCCCAATTGACGTAAAACATACCGCTGGTATCGGTCTGGCTCACCACCTTGAACTCCACCAGGGAGCAGCTTCCCGCGGGATTGCCGGAGCTGATGGGATTGTAGTTGCGGCAGGCGGGGAGAATGGTTACCACGTTATCGCTGTCGGGTACATTGACGACGATTTTAGGTACCGAGGGCGACAAGGTGACGCCGTAGGTGTCGATCACCTGGGTGCCGTCGACGTCATACTGATCGTTGATGTGGGCGTCGTAGGCCACACCGGCGATCTTGTAGGATCCTCTTACCCGGGGCGCTTCCGGGCACAGGCCAAGCGCGTCGGCGAAGGCGCCGATGGTTTTCCCCGTGCACAGCTGATTGTTGTCAGTACCGTTTTGGCCGACGAAGAATTCGTTTCCCGAGATGGTTTTACCGTCGACTTTTTCCGTGGTGCCGATGGTGTTGGTCTTGTTGGTGGCCGCGGGTTCGAGATCGGGAAAGGTGCCGCCGTCCTCGGAGGCGTAACTGGCGTTGAAGCTGACGACGTTGAGCGTCGCGCAGGCATTGTCGTCGGTGATCAGATTGTCGTTGTTCCAGGGTGCGGTGGCGAGGCCGCTGATATAGCTGGCGTCGTTCGACTGGAAGCCGGTTATGCGGCTGTTCTCGCCTTTCATGTAGCGGATGGCCTCCAGAAAGATCTCACCCTGGGGATTGCCCCAGTTGCTGCAATCGCCTTCGTTGAAGTCGCTGAGCCCGAAATCGCAGTTGTCACCGCCGTTGCTGAGGCTGTCGCGGTAATGGCCGACGCGGAAGTTGTAACCGTAGATGCGAAAGGTGTTGAGGGTCTTGATGATGCCGTCGACGTTGGTGAACTGCCCTGTGGTTTGGTTGATTTCGTTGTCGATGGCGACCACGTTCTTTCGCAGCACGCCACCGGAAAGGTTTCTGCCGTGGCTGCCCGTGATGAGCCCGAACGTTATGCTATTGTCGCCGCCGAACTTCTGCAGCAGCCCGATCGGCTTCAATATCGCCGAGCCCGAACCCGGATACTCGCGGCAGTCCTCGGTGCCGATGAGTCCATCCATACAGGCGCGCACGCGTACGTTGAAATCCGGTCCCGCGGCGCCGGCGATGGACAGCCCGTCCGCCGAATTCGAGGGATTATTATTATGTGCCGGAATCCCGGAAACCGCCGGATCGTTGGCATTCGGGCCGTCGCGTTCCTCGCTCCAGCGGCATTGCCAGCGCTCGTTGGCGTTCCACAGTGAGTAGTTGCCCTCCGCTACCCGCATCAGCGGCGGATAGGTGGCCGTGTTCACGTCTTGGGAATAGACGTTTGAGGACGGATTGCCGATGTGCGTGGTATTGCAGATCGTGATCCCCTGGTCCATGGCCGCGGGAGGAGTGGGGGAACCGGCGTGCGGGGGATTGAAAGGGGTCAGCTTGGCGATGTCGGCCCCATTGTAATATTTCGCCGAACTGTGGGCGTCGTTGGGCAGAAATACGCGTTCGAGCACGGTCGTGCTGGTGGAATCGGTGGAGCGTTTGCCGCCGAACAACACTTTTCGCACCACGTCCATGCGGTGCATGGTGGCCCAGTTCATGAAGTTGCCGCTCCATTCGCCGCTGACGCCGTCGCAATACCTATCCGGGCTAAATGCCTTGGGCTCGAAATACCCGTTGCTGGCGTTGTAGGAGTAGCATTTGGTGTAATCGAAATACCCGTAGTAGTTGATGTCGTGGTTGTAGGTCAGATCGAGGACGCCGTCGCCGTTTAGGTCCGAGTAGTCGTCGTAGGCCTTGTAATAAAGCTGGTGGTCGTTCGACAGCGTCAACATCGCCAACGGCGGTGCCGAAAACGCGCTGTCGATGGGCGTCGCGAAGAAATCCGCCATGATCTCGCCCGCGGCGTAGGCGACCTGGCCGCGCGGGAACGGCAGTAAGGCGGTGAACGCGGTCAGCACGCCGAGCGCCAATCCGGACAAGCCCGACTTCAGCGTTTGACCCTTGAATATCCGTGTGCAGGTTGTAACTCGTGTGTTCATCGTGGTGCCCACCTAGTCTGTGTAATCCAAATCAACAATGTCCGTTGCGTTTCCGGAACGTGCTTTGCAGTCGTATTCTTGCCTGATCGCTGCGGCCGCGCGCGTCTGCGGTGACGCGGTACTTGTCGAACTTGACCACTGCGCCGATCTCTTCTCCGGGAACCGAGGGATCGCACGGAGGCGGACGCAGATATTCGATCACATACTTGGGCGCTCGATTCAGCCGCCCCGCGAGCGCCGCCGTGTAGTCCGTGCCGCCGGTGTATTCGCCGAAATCGCGTGTCAAGCCGTCGTTGGTCCAGTCCACGGATTCCCACACCGGCGTCGCCGTGGTGCTGGTCGGCGGCAGACACAGTCCGTCGGTGCACGCGGCGGTGAAGCCGGTGTCCGCGGCGACATTGGATTCGATGTCGAGTTCGGCGTCGCGCAGCGCCGATTCTCCCGCCTGGAAGGCGTAGTTGCGGTCCAGCATGTTGCGCGCCATGATCTCCTGCAGGCTGCCGGTGGACATGGAAGTGACGCCGATGATCGTCAGCATCAACAGCATGATCAGGGCGATCGCCATGACCACGCCGCGTTGACGGCTCGGTGCGGCGGCCATAGCGTTCGCTAATCGACAGGCTGGGTTCGGTTTCAGTGGTGCGCTCATAGCAGTCGGTTCCGTAATTGAACGGTGGCCAGATACTCGCGGTCTGCGCGGTTCGCGATCTCGTCCTTGGCCACCTTGGTCACGGTCTCGTCGCCGGATTCCACGGTCAGGATCAGCCGCAGCGCAATCACGCTCGGCCATTCGGCAATGGTCGGCTGATCGCCGGTGTCCGTGTGGTCGGTGTAGCGCATGTTGCCGCCGGCGGCGCGGATGCCGTACTGGATCTGCAGGTCCGCGACCCCCTGCACCAGCGGCTGGCCGTTGCAATACAAGGTCCAGGGATCGCCGGCGTTTGCGCGCCCCACGGCGAAGGTGGCGACCACGTCGGCGCCCTCACCGAGGGTGGCACCCGTACAGTCCCGCAGGCCGTCGTAGGGCGACGTGTATTTGATATGGATCGCGTGTGAGCTGCCGACCAGTTCGGACGGCAAGTCGGCGGCGCCCGGAAAGCCGACACCGCAGTTGGTGCCGGCGATACAACCGCGCACCGAATCGGTGATGGTTGCCTGCACCTGGCGGTGGTCGTCCTCGTTGTCGGTGCGGTAATCGGCAAGACGCAGGAAGCGCGTCAGCAGATCGGTGGCGAAGCGCGCGTTTTCCTGGGTGCGGGAGAGCACTTCGTTGGTGTTGTAGCTGCTCTTGCCGGCGATATACATGCCGATCAGTCCGGTGATCAGAAACATGCCGATGGCGATCGCCACCATGAACTCGGCAATGGTGAATCCGGTCATCGTCGACGGCTGCGGGTGTCGGCCCTTCATGGCGAGAACTCCAATCGGAAGCAGGTCAAGGTCGTGGCGCTGAGGGCGTCGTCACAGGATTCCTCGATGTCCTCGTCGCCGGCCATGGTGTTCAAAAGGCTGCGCGAGGTTTCCTGCCATCCCACGTCGATTTGAAAGATCGGCGCGGCCACGGTTGCGGTCGTCGGCAGCCGCGTGACGGCGCCCTCACCGCTCGGCAACCGCGCGGCGATTTCCCGGCTCCACTCGTCGCCGTCGATGGCGGCCATGAACCCCGGCGAACAGCCGGTGGCGAGGCAGCTGTAGTCCACGCTGCCGGCTACGGGCAGGCTGTCGTACGCGCCCTGGGTGACGCCCGCCATGTTGGCGCGGATACGGTCCGCCATGTCGTAGGCCTGGACCATGGCGATGGAGCGCGCGAAGGACTTGTTGCTCCCCTGCAGCGAGACCCCCTGGAGCGTGGCCAGGCCCAACAGGCCGATGGAGAGCACGACAAAGGCCACCAGCACCTCGACCAGCGTGTAACCGCTCTCGATCTTCGAATCTGGTCTCTGCACGATCACTATGGGCAATCCTGTTTTTTGTGCGACGTCTGCCCGGAGGCGGAAAGCTCGATGCGATGGCCGGATTTCTCCGGATCGCAGAGCAGAAATACATCGCCGCCGCCCAGTAGCAGCCCGGAGGACGCGAACACGATGGCGTTGGCGTTGTTGCTGCTGTCGAGCGTCAGCGACCCGGGCAGCTTGGCGGCGACTCGGATGTCCTCGACACCGTCGGCCACCTTCCAGCCCGGCCCCCATTCGTTGGCGGCGTCGCTGTCGTCGGTCGCTATCACGGATATATTGCGGTTGCGGCGTATGGCCTCGGCGCGCGCGAGGTTGAGGGCCGCGACGAACTCGTTCGCCTGTGTCGTGAGCTGGTTGCGGCGCACGAAATCGCGAAAATTTGGAACGGCTAAGGCCATCAATACCCCCACCAGGGTGATGACGATCATCAGCTCAATTATGGTCAACCCTCTGTCCCGCTTGTGCATCGTCAAATCTCGACCCGATTAACAAAAGCTAGCACAAATTTTCAGAATGTCCCGATGAAAGGATATGTAAAACCGATGAACGGTCATTTCTACCGGATGAAACCGCAATATTTTGGGTATGAGATCACTAAAATTCTGGACCAAATGGCGCCGATTCAGGGGCCGACACGCCATCGGGCACGCGCTCGGACGGACTTCGTAACGTCAAAGTGTAGTTCGGCCCGGCCAGCGCGCAAACCCGGGCGTCTGCTCCCTGGCCGAACACGTCGGGGCCTCGGGGACCGGCGTCCGGTTAGACCTAGAATTATTCTAAGTCTATAATTTGCTCCATGGACACACCGGAATACCCAGCGATCGACCGCGAAGCGCTGACGCGCCGGCTGCGCACGCACGGCGTCACGCCGACCAGCCAGCGGCTGGACATCGCCCGCGAGCTGTTCGAGAAGCCGGCGCACTTCTCCGCGGAAGACGTGTACGAACGCGTGAACGGCGTTGAGGCGGCCGTATCCAAGGCGACCATCTACAACACCCTGGGACTGTTCGTCGCCAAGGGCTTGTTGCGTCAGGTATTCGTGGAACCCGGCAAGGTCATCTACGACACCAATTTGGACGATCACGATCATTTCTACGACGAAGACAGCGGCACATTGATCGACATCGGCTCGGTGGGGATCGCCGCCGCCGCGTTGCCGCCGCTGCCGTCCGGCACGGCGTTGGACCGGGTCGACGTCATCGTCCGCATACGACGCAGCCAGCCGTAGGTAGGTCCCGGGCGCGCGCGCCGACGACGCGCACGTGCTACACCGGGAGACAGCGGCCGACGAGTTGATTAAATCCCGGGCCACGCGAATAATACGCCCTCTTCACGAGGCGCTAGACGCCGGCGTAGCTCAGCTGGTAGAGCAGCCGATTCGTAATCGGCAGGTCGTTGGTTCGACTCCGACCGCCGGCACCATTAGCGTGTCACATCGTCCCCCGAACGGATCGGGTCGGTCTACCGCTTGCCGGCCGGGACCGGTGTGCCGGGTCGTGGGTCGTGGCGCGTAGGCCTTGCGGAGTCAGCGCGCGCCCAGGCGTTGCGGCGAACGGCGATTCTCATAGAACGACGCGAGCTTGTCGATTTCTTCGCCGATGAGCACGTCCGTCATCGCGTACATCATCTCGTTGTCGCGCTTGTGCTTGTTCTGGAAATCCCGCATTTCGTGAGCGAGGTACTCCTGCCTTTGTCCCGCCAGAACGGGGTAGTCCTGGATCGCCTTCTGGTTGAATTCGTTGGGTTCGTGACAGCGGTCGCATTTCTCCACCAGCTTTGCGAGTTTGGGGTCGAGGCTGTCTGGAGATACGCCGCCCTCCGGTTTCGCGGCTTTCGACTGTTGCCCCTGGGCCCAAAAATAGGCCGCGATGTCGTCGATCAGGGCCTCGTCCAGCGGCATCACCACGGCGTGCATGCCCGGATTGGTTCGCGTGTTGTCCCGAAACGCGTTCAACTGCTTGCGCAGGTAACCGCGGCGTTGTCCGGCGAGATGGGGCACGTAACGCACATCGCTCACGCCGGTCTCGCCATGGCAATTGGTGCACTCGGAGATGATCTCCGGCGTCGGCGGTGGCTCTGCAGCGACGGGCGCCTGGGTGGCCTGCTGGCCGGGGGCACCGACGGCGACGCTGCCAAAAACAGAAATCGCCGCCAGGGCGATCAACCAAGCTGGAAACTTCATCATGCTCTGTACTCCGCGACCATCCGTTTACGGCCCCATACCGTTGCAGGCGGCCGCATTTCTGCAACGCTGGTCGGCGTCCCTTCTCCACGCAGGTCGTAGCCCGTCCTGCTTGCCGGATCGTTCCCTCTCATGGTGTATCACGGGCGACCCGACGCGCAGCCGTGGTCCGCCGGCGCCGATTCGTCGGCGCATGTCAACATCGTACTCCGCCCGTCGGCACCCTGAGACTCGCGCCGCTGAATCGGGATCGATCCTGCATGGAGCGGCGAGTGCTATCTCGCGGATTGGTTCGCGTACAACGAGGCGACGCTCTCGATGACGGCCTCGCTGTAGGGCAAGCTCATATTATGCATGAGAGAGCTTCCGCGTTTGCCGTCGCGGTACGCGCGCATGGCCTTGATAAGATAGTCCCGGTCCTGTCCCTGTATCTTGGGGATCGCCATCGCCGGGTTCTCGACGCCGACAGCGTGGCAGCGATCGCATTTATCCGACAGTTCCTTCACCGTCGTCGCCCCGCGTTCGGCCGCCTTCGACTCCTGCACCGCGTAAAACGCGGCGATGTCCGCGATTTCTTCGTCCGTATTGCCGGAGAGCATGATCTCGTGCTGCCGGGTCTGGTCCCGGTAGGCTTTTATGGCGCTGACGAGATACTCCGCGTCCTGGCCCGCCAGAGTCGGCGTCGACGCGTCGTGGCTCACGCCGTGCGCTCCGTGGCAGCCGCCGCAGCGGGCGGTGAGCGGCTCCCCCTTGGCGGGGTCGCCCACGGTGGGGGCTCCGCGGCGCACCGGGGTCTGGGAAGCGTAGTAGACCGCCAGATTTTCCATGTCGATCCGGTTCAGGCCGCGCAGGGATTCCTCCATGGTGGCGATATGTCGCGCGCCGTGCAGATAGGCCTGCAGCGCCGACACGAAATAAAGCGGTTGCTGTCCCGCCAGGCTGGGCATGCCGGGTCGTGTGGTGTTGCCGTCTTCGCCGTGGCAACTTGCGCAGGACGCCGACAAGGCCTTGCCTTTCTCGTAGGGCGAAAGCGTAATCGCCTTTGTCGTCTGGTCCGTCTGCACCGGCGGCAGACTTGCGTAAAACGCGGCGACGTCGCGAAGCCCTTGGTCGCTCATATGGCTGGTGAGATCGCGCAGTGCGGCGTGGGTCCTTTTCCCCTCCTTGTACGCCATCAGCGACTCGTGCAGGTAGTCCTCGTTCTGCGCCGCCAGATTCGGAATGCCCGGCGCCACGCCTTTCCCATCCAAACCGTGGCAGCCGGCGCATTCCGCTTGTGCCGTGGCTTTACCGGCCGCAATATCCGCTTTGGGCGGCTGGACTTGCTGCTCTTCCCCGCAGGCGGTCAACATGATCGGAATCAACGGAAACAGTAACGCGAGCTTTCTCATAAAATTACCTCAAGGAACTATTCTCTTGACATCACGCGGTGCCGCCTTCCACCCGCGGCGGCGGCCGCTATGCAACTGTATCGCAGGCGCACGAGAGTGCAACCAGGTATGGGTTGGTTCACGATCCCGTATAGCGTCCGACCGGAATTGAATACGTTTGTTACGTCGAAATTCAATGATGCGGATCAATACTCGCCTCGATAATGCGCGGCTCATGCGGTGATAACGTTTTCCCAGAAACCGAGCAGCACCAGCACCAACAGGGTCAGACCGATCAGGATAAGCGTGGCGCCCAGCAGCTGAGAGCCCAGGGTCATGGGTTTGGACGGTGCGTCGACGAGGTACTTGTCCAACTCCCCGTTCTCGAGCAGCCGTTTGTATTCCAGCGTGTGTTCGTGCTTGTATTCCTCCAGCGGCATCGCTCCGGTGAACATGACGATGTCCTGGGGCAGCTTGTCCGGTCTGAAATGGCAGTTGAAGAAGTGCACCGAGAACAAGAACACCGCGGCCAGGAAGGCCTCTTCGCCGTGGATGATGGTGGCGACGTTGAAGACCCAGCCGGGCAGGACCGAGGCGGTCGCCGCCGGGAACCACAACATGGCGCCGCTGACGCCGATGATCGCCATGCCCCAGAACGGAGCCCAATAGTCGAATTTCTCCCAGTAGGCCCAGCGGTCGAACACCGGTCGCGGGCCGTTGCCGAAGAACCACCGGAACATGGCCGACGCCTGCCGTAGATCGTCGAAATTGGGAATCAGTGAATTCGGCCCGAACCACTTCCACTTGTCGCCGCTCTTGATGATGTGGTAGGCCATGAAAAGCAGGTGCCCGAAGAACAGGATGATGAACGTCAGCGCCGCGATGCGGTGCAGTATCGCCGCCACCCTCGGGCCGCCGAGTGTCTGCATCACCGTCTGCGCCCAGGCGCTCTCCGCGAACAACGCCGAGGTGCCGGTCAACACCAGCGTCATGACCGCCAGCGCCAGGAGCAGATGCGCTACGCGCCACCCCAGCGGCCAGCGCCTGATGTAGCGTTTGCCTTCGTGTCCCAGTTTCTCGGTATCGACGTGGGGTGCGTTCTTGCCCTCCTTGCGATCCCGGTATTCGCGGTAGAACCAGAGCGCGGAATGCGTCCAGAAGAAGGCAAATACACCGGCCAGCAGCGCGATCATGAACTTCGATGCGATCCACATGTACGGATAGCGGTCGAAGTCATGGCTGTTGCCGTGGGGATGAAAGGTGATGAAGCCTTTGGTGGCGTCCGCGTGACACTTCTGACAGGTCTCGAGCCGGTTGTTCTGGTGCACGCGCGAAGTGTCGTCGGCGACCCTGGCGATGTCGTGGTGTCCGTGGCAGTCGAAGCATTTCGCGGTATAGGCGTAACCGAGTGTCGTCACCTGTCCGTGATAAGTGCCCATGTAGGTCTTCAACTGGTTTCCGTGACAGTTGCCGCAATTGGCGGTGATGGACAGTTTCACGTTGTCCGCTTCGGGGGATTCGATGTCGTGGGTGGTGTGGCAATCGACACACACCGCGGCGTTCGGATTTCCCTCCTGTTTTACTTCCTGACCGTGCACCGACGTCAAATAGGCCTCTTTGATGTCCGCGTGACACTTGCCGCACACGTCGGGGATGGAAAGACGAAAATCCAGACGCGGTTTGGTCCCCAGTGGCGCAAAGGTGTGCGCATTGTGGCAGTCCGAGCAGTAGGCGTTGGGTCTGTTGAGGTCGTCGTCGCGCGGCTCGGCGTGTACGGAGCTCGTGTAGCTCGCGATGTTCTGCACCACGATGTCCACCCGCTTGAATTCCTTGGTGCCGTTCTTGTTCTGAGCTTCGAGGGTGCTGAGATGGCAGTCTATGCAGTTGACCCGTTCGCGCTGCACACCTCTTTCATGGGGGATCTGGAGTATGTCCCAGTGGCAGTCGACACACGCACGCTTGGCGTGCACGCTCTGTTTGAACAGTTCCGGCGATACGTACAGCTTGCGCATCGCGCGTTCGCCGGTCTCTCCGGTGGGTACGCCGAAGCCTTCGTAGCCGTGACAACCCAGACACAGCTCGTTCTTGGGTTTCGCCTCGTTGCCGTCGCGAGCATTGTCTTTGCTGAGTGTGACCTGGGCGCGCGCGTCTGCCGACCAGCCTCCGGAAGCGCCGGTGAACAGGAGGAAGATCGATAACAACCAGACTGAAACGTGGATCGCCCGCATCCGGTCTACTGCCAGGTTGGGCGCGTACCGCCGGCGCAGCAGAAACTGAAACCGGCGGGCTTCCTGGGCGATGCCCCGCCATGGACGAGAGGCCGTTGGTTCGCCGAGGAAGGGATGGGAGATTGGGGATTTTGCGCGGGTTTCGCCGGGTAAGAAGGCGCCATTTGTAGTTGTACGTTCACCAATTCCTTAAACACTCTGATGCCAAGAGCTTTATATCGATTTGTATTGTCGTGCCCCGGGGCGCCGCGCTTCACCTCACGGTGCGCTCGAGTCATCGATGCAAAAAAATTCCTTTCGACTCGCTTGCGACGCAAATCAGCCGTCCAACGCACGAAGCGGCAACTCCTTTATCGCGGACTCGCGCTCCTGGACGTGTGTCCCCCGGATTTTCCGTTAATCGTTCCGAGGGTGTAAAGGCCTAATCGGATTCTACCGTGCATGCTTATACGGAGTTCCGTGATCGAGATCAAGCGATATGGGCAAATCCGCCGCCAATCGGCGCGCGCATCGTGCTTGACGAGCGGCGCGGCAACGCCGCTGTGGCGGCGCGCGGAAGCGCCCGCAGAGTGACAGTCGAAACCGCCGGCCGCGGACGGTGTATAGGAGTCTTGGGTCTACTGGATCTGCGTGGAGGGGGGGCGCGGACCCCGCGGCGCCGCGGCCGGTCGCGCGGCAAGGACCCGGTCCATGGAGCTGGGCCGTGGCCGGCGTGGTTGTCCGGCACCAACGGCGCTGCGTGCCTTGACGTTGCCGCGAAGCAGGTCGAACATGGCGTCCAATCCTGCCATATGCCCTGCGTCTTTCTGCCGCCGCCAAAGCAGGTTTAAAACCCGCAGGCTGGTGTCGTGAAATCCGGAGACCTGCGCTAAGGTCTTCGCCGTCGCGGTGCCATCCGCGTGGGGGCCGCCCTGGAAAAAGAGCACGGGGAAATATCGGTACTGGCCTTCCCGGCCCCGGTGACCGTGAAGGCCGTTGAGGCCGCGGTACACGCTGTGACGGACGCTCGCGCTGTTCAGGGCGGGGGTTGTCGGCGATGCATCCTCCGCATCGTCTTTGCGCATGGCATCGACGACGTGCTGGTGCGTGACCAGCGTCGACGAACTCCATTCGTAACCGGAGCCGTTGGTGGGGAGAACGTATCCCAGTTCCATCCCGGTCTCGGCGGTGTTGAGATAGATGTAGGACATCTCCTGGAGATCGCGCAGGAACGTCTCCAGCTGATAGACGAAATCCGGATGCGCACGCATGAACTTTCGGTCGTGCAGTTGCGGGAAGTTCTCTTTCACCGGCTTTGCGTCCGCCGCGCGGATATAGCCGAGGTCCGCGTTGCGGTTGATGAAATAATATCCCTCGACACCTTTATAGCGCTGGAGGAAGCGCGGTACAGTTCGGGTCATGTGGACCTCAGCCGTTAAAGAACCTGGTCAATGGTACGTCAGCGACGCGGGGCATTTCTGCGTGTTTGTCGTTGCAAACGGACCGTTCGTCTATTTCCGGCAAGTGTAGCCCATATGTCGGTTAGCTTTTCCAGTCAATGAGTTACAGCGTAATCCGGTCGCGGCCCGACGACGGCGTGGTTGCGAAATCGCGTGCGACCGGAATCTTGAACGATTCCTGGGGGAGGAGACGTCTTTGCGCTTGAATCTGGATTCCGGTCTGGTCGAGGATGCGTGCTTCGTAGCGTCGCCGAATTTCGACGACCGCCCCGCGGCCTGCGGCGTCGACGCCGTGGTCGTCCATTGTATCAGCCTGCCCCCCAAGCGTTTCGGCGGTGGCCACATCGAGGCGTTGTTCTGCAATCGCCTGGACGTCTCGACCCACGAGTATTTCCGGGAAATAGGCCATCTCCAGGTGTCCGCGCATTTTTTAATCGCCCGAAACGGCGCGCTGACCCAATTCGTGCCGGTGCACAAACGCGCATGGCACGCGGGTGAGTCGAATTTTCACGGGCGTTGCGATGTCAACGATTTTTCCGTGGGCATCGAGTTGGAGGGAACCGATGATCAGGAGTTCGAGGAGGTTCAATATGCCCGTCTGATTGCGCTGACCCGTGTCTTGACCGCGGTGTACCCGGGGATCGGTGCGCGCAACCTGGTGGGTCATTGTGATATCGCGCCCGCGCGCAAGACCGATCCCGGGCCGTTTTTTGACTGGTACCGTTACCGAAACGGTACCTTTGGACGTTGGTAGGGGCGCTGTGCGGTTGTCCACCCTCCTGTCGGGCGCGCTCCTGTTAACCCTCGCGTTCGCTCCCGCCGACGTGGCCGCGCAGTCTTCGATGGTGCTCGATGACCGGGGCAAGGCCGTCGAGCTGAAGCGCGTGCCCCAACGCATCATCAGTCTCGCGCCCAATATCACCGAGCTGTTGTTCGCCGTCGGTGCGGGGCCCCAATTGGTCGCCGTGTCGCAGTACAGCGATTATCCCGAGGCGGCGAGGCTCCTGCCGCGGGTCGCCAGCGCCCTGGGCGCCGATTACGAGCGCATCCTCGCGCTCGACCCCGATCTGGTGATCGCGTGGTCAAGCGGTAACGGTACCCGGGTGATCCAACGATTGGAGGCCCTGGGTATACCGCTGTTTGTTACCGAACCGCGGTTGTTCACCGACGTCGAACGCCTATTGTCGCTGCTCGGAGCCATCACCGGGCACGCGCAGGAGGGTGCGGCACAGGCGGCGCGTTTTCGGCAGCGCGTGGAACGGCTCGGGCGTCGATTCGCCCATAAGGCGTCGGTGTCCGCGTTTTACCAGATTTCGCAACGGCCGCTCATGACCGTGAACGGAGAGCACATCATCAGCGAGGTGCTGCGGCTGTGCGGGGGAGCGAATGCGTTTGCGGGTTACCGCACGCTCGCGCCCGTTGTGACCATGGAGGATGTCCTGGAACGTAATGCCGAGATCATATTGATTAGCTCCACCGTCCCCGACGTGGAAGCGGTCAAACGGCGCTGGCTGCAGTTGAAGGATCTGACCGCGGCAAGGCGCAACCAGGTGTTTGTCGTCGACGCCGATCTCCTCGATCGGCAAACGCCAAGGCTAGCGCTGGGTGCGGAAACGGTTTGCCGGTTGTTGAACGGCGCCCGCACGCAGAGATCGAGTCATTCCCGGGACCAGAAGACGTCCGGGTGATTCGCCGCCCGGTTCAGCGTTCGAGCGATCACAAATAAAAGATCGGAGAGCCGGTTCAGATATTGCGTGGCAACCTCGGAGACGTCATCGGCGGCCCTGTTGAGGGACACGACACGCCGTTCAGCGCGTCGACAAACGCTGCGCGCGACGTGGCACTGCGCGGCAGCCCGGCTGCCCCCCGGAAGTATGAATTCCTTGAGCGGATCGAGTTTCGCGTTGAGCACGTCGAGGAACTCCTCGAGTTGCTCGACTTTGCCCGGGGCGACCATGCGGTGACCCGGAATACTGAGTTCGCCTCCGAGATCGAACAAGGTGTGCTGGATCGAGACCAGGCGTTGTCGGATCGCGCCGGGAAGATCCTCGGTCAGGAGTAGTCCTATGGCGCTGTTCAGTTCATCGACGACGCCGATGGCCTCTATGCGGGCGTCGTCTTTGTCTACCCGGCTGCCGTCGGCAAGCCCCGTGGTGCCGCGATCGCCCGTTCGCGTATAGATTTTGGATAAACGATGCCCCATCAGTCGTCAGCGGCGTAGTTCATCGCCAACAGGATACCACGACGTCATGTCGTCTGCGCGCATGCCGGAACGGCGAATGGCCGACGCAGACGAGTATCAGAACAGACGCTTGCGGCGCGCAGGAATTCGCGGCGCGTCTCACAACGAGACGTCGAGAGACAGTTGTTCACTCGGGCGCGCCGAGACCGGCCCCGGCAGCGACACGCGTTCGGTTGCTCGCGCGCCCGTGGGCGCAGCGAGCAAAAGCAGGCCTCGGGTGCCGCCGCGTTCGGCGGCGTGCCGCAGCCGTGATCGCGTATCGGCGCCGATGCTAGCGGGCCAGGCGAGAACGACGTCGTTCGTGCGGCTCGATAAGGCCTGTTCGATCATGTCGATCTCGCTGACGCCTTCGCGACGATACACCATCAGGGTGCGCGACACCGAAAGGCCGGCGTCCGCCAGCAGTTGTGCCGAAGGCGGGCACGGCGGCGCCACCCAGACCGTCCAGCGATGGCGCCTGCGGAGTTTTGAGACCGCGGGCAAGACCAACGACAGCAACCTGTGGACGGGCGCATTCGAATCCAAGATCGTAACCGTGCCCCGGGGCCAGACTTCGCCGGGCTGTTCGTTGAGGGAGCCGTCGATCACATCGGCAAGCCGTTGCGAACGACGCCGACACCGAGTCCTTCGATCTCCAGGTTGTGGTAGCGCAGGTCGACCAGAATGGTGGCGAAGTCGGGGTTCTCCGAGCGAAGCTGGACCTGGTGGTTACGGCGGCGAAAGCGTTTCACGGTGACTTCCTGATTCACACGCGCGACGACGATCTGGCCGCTGGTGACGTCGTGCGTCTTGTGCACGGCAAGCAGATCGCCGTCAAGGATCCCGGCGTCCCGCATGCTCATCCCGGACACCCGCAAGAGGTAATCGGCGCGCGGCCGAAAGACGTCGCCGCGGATGCCCAGGTAATCTTCTATATGTTCTTCGGAAAGAATCGGACTGCCGGCGGCCACGGTCCCCACCAGCGGCAGGCCGCGGCTCGGACCGTGGCGCTCGATCAAGCGGATACCGCGTGAGGCGCCGGGCACGAGGGTAATGGCGCCCTTTCTGGCCAACGCCCGTAGATGGTCGTCGGCGGCGTTTGCGGATCGAAACCCCAGTTTTTTGGCGATTTCGGTGCGTGTCGGCGGCATGCCGTTGGCGGCGACGAAGTCGCGGATCAGGTTCAGTACTTGTTCCTGGCGGGAGGTGAGTGCGCGCATGCAGGTGCTGTATAAATTACCAGTAATCCACACATTATAGGCCCAGCCGCGGGGAGCGCAAGGGCAAAATTACCCGCACGCGGCGGTGCAGCGCTGCGGAGAGGGGGCGGCAAGGGCCGTTGCGCCGCGGTCCCGCGGCGCGATCAACGCAATTCGAGTCGAAAGCGCCGTTTGCCGTAGCCGTGCACGCTGTCGTGGGCCTCGATCTCGACGTGGGTCGTGCCCGGCGGTATCGGCACCCCACCCAAACTTCGGGTAAAGGGCTGTTCTTCGACGTGCGGATGGAGCAGGACGCGACGGCCGATCTCCTTGTCCTCTTCGACCAGCACGCGCCAATGGTCGGCGTAATGGTCCCACCCGCTGTCCGCGTGGCTCAGCGTCGCGGAAATGGTGCAGCTACCCTGGGAACACGACGCTGTGGCGTTCAGCACCGACACTTCGCCCGCCCACAGCGCCGTCGGCAGCAGCCACGAACCGGCGAACGCGAATAGTTTTTTGCCTGCCGATATCGGCCGCGCACTGCGCTGCTCAGCGACTGCGATAGACGATGCGGCCCTTGGTGAGATCATACGGTGTCAGTTGTACTGTAACCTTGTCGCCGCGCAGAATGCGAATGTAGTGCTTACGCATCTTGCCCGAGATGTGCGCGGTGACAACGTGCCCGTTTTCCAATTCCACGCGGAACTGCGTGTTCGGCAGCGTCTCGACAACGGTGCCCTCCATTTCAATATGGTCTTCTTTCGCCACGTATTCTTATCGTCGAGTAAGAGTCAGGAAATAGATCGCAAGCAAGCGCGCCGTATGATGCCGGATTGATGTATGGCCGTAAAGGGCAAATGACGCGGCGTCTTACACCGGCAACCGCACCCAGCGGCCGTTCTTAAATCCCTCCACCGGACGGAAACTGGTCTTGTAGAACATCTTCCGACAGTTTCTTATCCAGTATCCGAGATACAGCCACGGGCAACCCATGCGTTTGGCGTATTGAATTTCCCATAAGATGGCGAAGACGCCGAGTCCACGCGAAGACTGGGCCGGTTCAAAGAAGGTGTAGACCGCCGACAAACCGTCTTCGAAACGGTCGGCGACCGCGATCCCAAGCAATCGGTCTTCGTCGCGCATCTCGAAAAAACGGGTATCGGTGCCGTCGCTGGTCAGGAACTTGAAGTATTTGTCCGGATCCGGATCGCACATAGTGCTTTCCGGATGACGCGCCTGCTGATAGCGAAGATAGAGTTCGAAATGGTCCTGCTCGAATGCGGCCGGTTTTTCGACTATCCGAAGTTTCCGGTTGCGGCGCCAGTTTCTCTGCTGGCTGCGGTTGGGGCGAAATTCGTCGACGGGAATTCGTACCGATACACAAGCGTCGCACTGTGTGCAGTGGGGCCGGTAGATCATGTCGCCGCTGCGCCGAAAGCCGTGACTCGCGAGTTGCGAGAACAATGTATCGGAAACCTTCAACTCCGGATCGATAATGAGTGTCGTCGCTTCTTCGCCCGGTAGATAAGGGCAGGCGTGCGGGGTCGAGAGGTACAGTTTGATCGAGGCCTGTGACTTGGTCATGCCGACAAGGGCCCCATGTCACCGGGGAGCCGCCATTTTCCGATGCGGCCGGTTCGGTCGAGCGCGCTCGCCAGTTCGCGCAGAAAGACGGCGCGGGGCACCAATTCCGCGCCGAGTTTCTGAATGTGCGCAGAGGAAATCTGGCAATCGATGAAGTGAAAGCCCCATCGCCGGGCCACGTGCACCAACTGGGCCAAAGCGATTTTTGAAGCGTCGCGCGCGCTGCTGAACATGCTTTCACCGAAATACGCGGCACCCAGGGAGACACCGTACAGCCCGCCTACCAACTTTCCGCCGTCCCAGGTCTCGAACGAATGTGCGTAACCGAGCCGATGCAGTTCGAGGTACGCGCCGATCATGTCTCCGGTTATCCAGGTGTCGCCTTGCGGATCTTTGCGGCGCGGTTTGGCGCAGTGTTGGATCACGTCCTCGAACGCCGTGTCCACCGTGACCCGGTATCCTCGGTTGCGGAGGCTCTTTCCCAGGCTCCGCGAGATCGTGAACCTTGCCGGGTAGAGCACGGCCCTCGGGTCCGGAGACCACCACAATATGGGTTGGCCGTGACTGTACCAGGGAAAGATCCCGAGCTTGTACGCCTCCAGCAGGCGTTCGCTGGAGAGATCGCCGCCCACGGCGAGCAGGCCCTCGGGGCTGGCGTGCTCCACCGGAGGAAACCATCGGTTGTCGGACTGGAAAGACATCTGAGACGAAAAAGTCTGTTCCCCCTCTACTACCCACATTGTGCGGGCAAAGGCCCCGGCCCGCAACCGCTCCGCCGTGCTCTCATGCGCCCCGGCGGTAGGGCGCATGGTCGCGCATCTCCAGGGCGTACTGCCGCATTTCCCGTGATTCGCCGCTCGCGAAATCCGCGACCGCGCGCGCGAACCGGGGATCGCTCAACCAGTGCGCGGAATAGGTCTCTGTGGGCAGCAGCCCCCGGCTCAGTTTGTGCTGTCCCTGGGCGCCGGCCTCGAAGCGCCCAAGTCCGCGCTCGATGCAGTATTCGATGGCGCTGTAGTAGCAGGTCTCGAAATGCAGGCTGTCGTAGTGCCGCGACGCCCCCCAGTAGCGCCCGAACAGGCTGTCACTGCCCCTGAAATTCAGCGCCGCGGCCACCAATCGCGAACCCGACCTGGCGGCTACGACGACCACTTCACGGCCCATGTGCGTCGCGATCCAATCAAAGAAATCCCGGTTGAGATACGTGTAAGCGCCGTGGTTCATCACCGTGGATCGGTAAAAACGGTAGAGGGCGTCCCAGTGCCTTGCCGCCAGATCATCGCCGTGCAACACCTCCATGCTTATTCCGGCTTCGCGTACGCGGCGTCTTTCCCGCTTGATCTTCTTGCGGTTCCTGGCGTTGAATTGCAGTAGGAATTCGTCAAAATCCCGGTAGCCTTCGTTGCGCCAGTGAAACTGGTTGCCGAGGCGTATCGTGAAGTCGCGGCTCCGCAGGATCTCCGTGGTCGCTTTGTCGGTAAAGAGCCAATGCAGCGACGACGCGTTCGACAGACGCGCTCGCCGCACTGTCTGTTCGATCAAGCCGTCGCGCAGTCGTCGGCCGCCGTTAATGCTGGGGGCGGCGAGCAGCCTCGGGCCGGTCACCGGAGTGAAGGGAATTGCCACCAGCAGCTTGGGATAGTAGTCCAGCCCCGCCTGACGGTACGCATTGGCCCACGACCAATCGAAGACGTACTCGCCGTAAGAGTGAAATTTGACGTACATCGGCACCGCGCCCAGGAGCGTGTGTCGACTGGCGTCGGCGTAGGCGAGCAGGTGCTGGGGGACCCATCCGGTTTCCTCCGAGACACACCCCGTTACTTCCAGTCCGTGCAAGAAGGCATGTCTGAGGAAGGGATTGTCGTCGCTGCATAAGGCGTCCCACGCGGACGCGGGAACGCTTGACAGGTCGTCGACGACTTGAAAGTGCATGTCGCGATTCTAGCATTGAACCCTCGGCGGTTTTGCTTGTATCAGGAACTTGACTGACAATAGGCGTTACTAACGACTTCAAGAACCAGGCTGACAGCTCCGTCATGGCCGATACATTTTCGATTGCGATGGCCCAACTCAATCTCGTGGTGGGCGACTTGATCGGCAACGCCGAGCGCATCATAGACACCGCGGCCAAGGTGCGCGATGACTGGAACTGCGACTGCGTGGTCTTCCCGGAACTCGCCGTCACCGGATATCCGCCGGAAGACCTGCTACTGCGGCCTGCGTTCATCGAGCAGGGCCTCGAGGAGTTGGATCGTATACGATCGCACGTGGCGGGAATCGGGGTAATCGTCGGCCACCCGGAGTCCGCCGACGGCGTACTCTACAATGCCGCTTCCTTCCTCTACGACGGCGAGGTAATCGGTTTCTACCGCAAACAATGGTTGCCGAATTACAGTGTTTTCGATGAAAAACGCTATTTCACCGCCGGATCGTCGCCGTGCGTGGTGTCGTTTCGCGGAGCGCGCATCGGACTCACGATCTGCGAGGACATCTGGCAACAGGGGCCGATAGAGCAGGCTGCGCAAGCGGGCGCGCAGGCGATCGTAAACATCAACGCCTCGCCCTTTCACCTGGAACGCCCCAACGAGCGTTTCAATATAGTATCCGGCCGGGCGCGCACCAACGCCGTACCCGTGGTCTACGTCAATCTCGTGGGCGGGCAGGACGAACTGATATTCGACGGGGCGTCGTTCGTGGTCGATGCGAACGGCGCGCTCACCCAGCGTTGCGGCCAGTTCGATGAAGTCCTGGCGCGTGTCGATTTCGACGTGGGTACCCGCTTGGTCCCGCGGGCGGGCGACATCGCCGCGCCGGAATCCCTGGAGCAGGTGGTGTACCGGGCCCTCGTTACAGGAGTACGGGACTATGTGACCAAAAACGGGTTCAAAGGCGCCGTGGTGGGCCTGTCCGGCGGCATCGATTCCGCGCTAACGCTCGCGATTGCGGTCGATGCGGTCGGCGCCGAGAACGTGGAGGCCGTGTTGATGCCGTCCCGGTATACGTCCGACATGAGCAATACCGATGCGAAAGCGGAAGCGGACGCGCTGGGGGTGGCTTATCACGTCGTTTCGATCGAGCCGATGTTCGAGGCCTTTTTGCAGCAGTTGAAGCCGGTCCTGGGTCACGGCATCAGGGACGTGACCGAAGAGAACATCCAGGCACGCTGCCGCGGCGTAGTGCTCATGGCGATTTCCAACAGATCGGGAAAGATCCTCATCACCACCGGGAACAAGAGCGAGATGGCGGTCGGCTACGCCACGCTCTACGGCGATATGGCCGGTGGTTTCGCCGCAATCAAGGACGTTCCCAAGACCCTGGTGTACCGGCTCGCCGCGTACCGCAACAGTTTCGCGCCGGTCATCCCCGAACGGGTGATGACGCGCCCGCCGTCTGCGGAACTGGCTCCGGATCAAAAAGACGAAGATTCCCTGCCGCCCTACGACGTGCTGGACCCGCTACTCGCGCGCTACATCGAAATGGATCAATCTCCCGAAGAAATCATCGCCGCGGGGTTCGATCCGCAGGTCGTTTACCGGGTCACCACGCTGGTGGACAGAAACGAATACAAGCGCAGGCAGGCGGCTCCCGGTGTGCGTATCACCAGGCGGTCCTTCGGCCGGGATCGCCGTTACCCGATTACCTCCAGCTTCAGGAATCGTCGCCGCGCCGTTTGAACATGCGGGAGATCCAGGAATCGCGCGGTTCCTGCTGTTCTCCGCCGGCGACCCTGGGAACGTATTCGCTGTTCGGAAAATTGATCTTGAGGACGCGCAGGGCGTCCTGCGCCAGTTCGCTCATGCCCATACGTTGATAGGCCACCGCCATAAGGCCCAGCGCGTCCTCTACCGCGGGCGTCTGCTGGTATTCCTCGATCACGTGCTTGCAGCGGTTTACGACCGCGACGTACGCCCCGCGCCGCAAATAATATTCGGCAACATGAATGTCGTTCATCGCCAGCACATTGAGCAGGTGTCGCATGCGCTGTCGGGCGTTCTCCGCGTAACGGCTGTCGGGGAAGCGGTTCACCAGTTCGCGAAAGGCGAGAAACGATTCCCGCGCCGCGTAAGGATCGCGGTCGGTTCCACCGGTGCCGCCGATCCAGCGGTCCATGAAACTGCGATGCTCGTTGAAATTCACCAGACCCTTCATGTAGTACGCGTACGCCACTCCATTGTGGGTGGGATGCAGTCGTATGAAGCGATCCGCCGCGACGACCGCCGATTCCGGTTCCTCCTTCTTATAATATGCGTAGATCGTGTCTATCTGCGCCTGCTCCGTGTACGGACCGTAGGGATAGCGCGCCTCCAGCGCTTGAAAGAACTCCAGCGCGAGCTCCCAGCGTTTTTTGCTTAAGGACTCCCTCGCTTCGCTGTAGAATTTCTCCACCGTCCAGTCATCGCGAGACGACTCCGGTTTCAGACGCGCGCAACCGTTCGCAGCCGTGGCCGCGACGACACCGATCATCAAGAATTGAAACCATCGCATGGGTACGCACACAGTGTTGAAGCACCAACGGCGCAGCATAACGCGATTCGCGGAGGGGGGAAAGAACCGTTGACCAAGGTGTTGCGACAATTGACGTTGACCGTTCCCCGGGATCTCGCCGGCAAGCGCGTTGACCAGACCCTGGCCGCGCTCTGTCCGGAATATTCGCGCACCGCGCTGCAGAAGTGGCTTCGAGAGGGTAGGGTGCTTCTGGACGACGAAGTACCGAGACAGCGGGATCGAGTGATCGGCGGGGAAGAAGTGGAAATCGCGGTACCCGAAGGACCTGCCATGGATTGGCAACCGCAACCCATCGCGCTGGATTTCCGCTACCAGGACGAGCATCTGCTGGTGGTCAATAAACCGCCCGGCCTGGTCGTGCACCCCGGCGCCGGCAATCTGGAAGGCACTTTGCTCAACGCCCTGCTGTACTTCGACGAGTCGCTGGCGCGGCTGCCCCGCGCCGGGATCGTGCACCGGCTGGATAAGGACACGTCCGGTCTTATGGTGGTTGCTCGCAGCGAGACCGCACGCACCGCTTTGATCCGACAGCTCGCCGAGCGCAGCCTGGTACGAGATTATCTCGCCCTGGTCTGCGGGGCCGTGATTTCCGGCGGCACCGTCGATGAACCGATCGGACGGGACCGGCACGATCGCTTGCGCATGACGGTGACCGACAGCGGCAAGCCCGCGGTCACGCATTACCGGATCGCGCGCAGATTCAGGGCGCATACCTTACTGCGCGTGCAGCTGGACACCGGGCGCACGCACCAGATCCGGGTGCACATGAAACATCTCGGTTTCCCGTTGCTGGGGGACCCGGTGTACGCTGGCCGCCTGCGCGTTCCGTCGAACGCCGGGGCCCGTCTGCGGAAACAGCTGCAGGCATTTCGGCGCCAGGCGTTGCATGCGAGCGGGCTCACGTGTATCCACCCCGTCAGCGGCGAATCGTTACGTTGGGAACAACCGCCGCCGGCCGACATGATGGAGATGATCGAGGCGCTCGATGCGGACGATCGAACACGGCACGACTGACCGAATCACGCTGCCGCCCAAGGCGACATCGCCGCTGAAGGCTAGGCCGGGCGGGCACGGCCGATGACCAAACCGCCGCCAGCCGCCGGAGTCGGCGAGTCGTTGCGGCTTGTCGATGCACAATGGCCGGCGCCGGACCGGGTGCGCGCGTTCACGACGATGCGCACGGGGGGCGTGAGCGACGGCGCCTACGCTTCGCTGAATCTGGCCGACCACGTTGGCGACGATGCGGTTCTCGTGAGGAAAAATCGGCAACGCTTGAAGGCCGCGTGTCGGCTCCCCGGCGAACCGGCGTGGTTGCGTCAGGAGCACGGCACCCGCATCGTCGACGCCGCGAACGCGCCGCCGCAAACCGGGGCGGACGGCAGCTTCACCGATCGCCCCGGCGTCGTCTGCGCGGTGTTGACGGCGGATTGTCTGCCGTTGTTCCTGTGCGCAGCGTCCGGAACCCGGGTGGCCGTGGTACACGTGGGCTGGCGCGGGCTCGCCGCCGGCATAGTCGAACGCGCACTGTCCACTTTCGACGCGGCCGGCCCCGGTGTGTTGGCGTGGTTGGGGCCGGCAATCGGCCCCGGGGCGTTCGAGATCGGCGAATCCGTGAAACACGCGTTGCTGGACGGGCGCCCGGAAGCGCGGTCGTGTTTCACCCCGGGCGGTGCGCGGGGCAAGTGGCGCGCCGATCTCTACGCGTTGGTGCGCCAACGCCTGCACGCCGCGGGCGCAGTCCGCTGCTACTGCGATGAATCGCTTTGCACCTTCAGCCAGCCGCAGCGGTTCTTTTCGTACCGGCGCGACCGCGCATGCGGACGCATGGCGTCGCTGATCTGGATCGGGCACTGAGACTTCGAGGATTCCCGCCCCCTTGCGGGCGGCGCAAGCCGGCGTGTTACCATGTTGCGGCCGATTCGGCGATCCCTGGACACGGTTTCGGACAAACCGGCTACTATAATAAGTGCTTACGCGCTCGCGCCGGCGCGTTGCAATAGAACCGGATAATTCAGAAATGTACGTTACCCATAAACTGCTGCTGCGCTGGTTGCTGTTCGTCACCACGGTTGCGTTGGGTTTGATCGTCGCCTGGCATCAGGGCCTGTTCCATGTGTTGTTCCGCAACGATACCAGCAACTTATCCGCCGTCATCGTCGTCGTTTTCGGACTGTCCGCTTTTCACGCCGGATGGTTGATCCTGCGGTTGTCGCACTACATCAACCAGGTGAACACCATATCGCGGTTGATGGACCGCGATCAGGATTCTCAGCTCCGGGTGAAAGACCAGGAGGTCATTTTCGGGCACTCCGCGGTTCTGCCCGATGGGCCGATGACGTATCACATTCAGAATCTCACCCGGCGCTTGTGCAACTCCACGGATCCCGGACAGTTGTCCAACGATCAGGGGCAGCTGCTGGAGGCGCTATCGAAACGCATCAAGTCGCCGCAGCAACTGGGCTGGTTGATCGCGGATCTGATGATCAAGCTGGGCCTGCTGGGCACGGTGATCGGATTCATCCTCATGCTGCAGTCGGTGCCGACGGTCGAGGATCTGGACATATCTACGATACAAACCATGTTGTCCCGCATGAGCGACGGCATGCGTGTGGCGTTGTTCACGACACTGTGCGGTTTGATCGGCGGCGTCCTCGCCGGCATCCAGTACCACATCGCCGATCGCGGCGCCGACGAGTTGCTTGCAGGCATTACCGAGGTATCCGAAGTCCATGTGACACCGCGGCTTGCCAATGGAAGCAGGTAAATGCGGAACCAGCGCTACCTGACCGATCCGTTCACCGATCTGCTGTTCAACGCGTTACTGGGCTTCACCTTTTTGTTCCTGGTGGCGATCATGCTCGTAAACCCGATCAGCAAGACGGGGGTCGTCGATCCCAAGGCGGAATTCATTATTTCCGCAACCTGGCCGGAAGATCGACCGGACGACGTTGACATCTGGGTGGAGGATCCTCACGGAGAGATTGTCTCCTATCTACAGCGCGATGCAGGCTGGATGCATCTGGATAGGGATGATCGAGGCGAGATCAATGACACGGTCGAAATAGACGGTCGCAAGGTCGTGTATCCGATCAACCAGGAGATCGTCACCCTGCGGGGAACGATCACCGGCGAATACGTGGTGAACATTTACTATTACCAGTCGATCACGGGCCAGTCGGTACCCGTCACCGTGAAAGTAGAGCGGGTCAATCCGGAGTTCAAACTCGTTTTCGTGGACCAGGTGGTGCTGGAGCGCCAGGATATGGAAAAGACGGTAGTTCGATTCACCGTCACCAGCGACCGCGACATCAAAGGCGTCCGCGACACGCCCAAGATCTTGACGCCCTACGCCCTATGACCGAAGCGATACTCGGACTGATTGCGCTGTTTTCGGCATTGTCCGTGCTGCTGTTGAATCTCAACATCAGGTCCCGATGGCCGTGGCAGGTCAAAGCCGGTGCGATTCTCGCCACCATGGCGTCGGTCGCCAGCGGTTATTTCGCCCTGGTCGGCTTGCTGGGATGGCCGACGAAGGAAGCGGTGCCGGAAAACATGAAGATGTTGTTCGCCGATATCGTCGAACCGCGGAAGGGGACCAACGACGACGGTGCAATCTATCTGTGGGTCAAACCGATCGCTGAGAACGAGGCCCAGCCGCGCGCCTACGAGTTGCCCTACGACCCGGACTTTCATGAGATGGTGATCACCGCGATGGAGCGGGCCGGTCAGGGTATACAGCAGGGTGTGCATCCCAATCCCGACCACCCCGCGACGACACCGAGCCAGGGAGGAGGCCTGCCGTTGCATTTTTTCGACATCAAGCCCCTGCGGTTGCCGGAGAAAACGGACCGGCGATTGGGCGAATGAGGCCGCGGAGCGGCGCTCGGGTGCCGGCTACGCCGGTTCGTATTCGAACTCCAACGACAGGTCAACGGCTTCCATGTTTTTGGTGAGCGCACCGATCGAGATATAGTCTACGCCGGTCTCCGCCACCTGCAGCACATTGTCCAGATCGATCCCCCCCGACGCCTCGAGTTTTGCCCGCCCCCGGTTGACAGCTACGGCTTCACGCAACGCCGGTACGGTGAAGTTGTCCAGCAGCACCCGTGTTGCGCCGGCGGCCAGCGCCTGCTCGAATTGAGCCAGGCTGTCCACTTCGATTTCCACCAGCGCGTCCGCCGGGCTGTTTTCCCGCGCTCGCGCCAGGACGGTGTCGATCGTATCGCCTGTGCGCAGATGGTTTTCTTTGATCAGGACTCCATCGTAGAGGCCCAGGCGATGGTTTTCGCCGCCGCCGCAACGCACCGCATATTTCTGCGCCAGGCGCAGGCCGGGAATGGTCTTGCGAGTGTCGAGAATCACGGCCCCGGTGCCGGCGATGCGTTGAACGAAACGGTGCGTCAAAGTAGCCGTACCCGATAGCGTCTGCAGCCAGTTGAGCGCGGAGCGCTCACCGGAAAGCATGGGCAGAGCCCGGCCCTCCATGCGGCAGATGATCTGATCGGCAGTAACGGGTTCTTTGTCGGCGGCCCGCCAGTCGATGCGAATTTCGGCGTCGAGCTGCTTGAAGACTTCGTCAAACCAGGCGGTGCCGCACAATACCGCATCCTGCCGGCTGATCAACATTGCGCGGATTTTACGGTCTGCGTCGATCAGCGATGCAGTCAGATCTCCACTGCCAATGTCTTCCAGAAGAGTTTGACGAACCGCTTGCTCTATTTGTGCGCGAGAAATGAACAATTGCTGCTTCGCGAAAAACTCACCGCCGACCGCGAGTATTTGATGAACCGATGCTTCATCTCCATAATACCGGACCCGGCTTATCGGAAACCCATAATGATATCACGGTATTGGGCGCACAACGTGAGCGACGGGCGCACCGTGTAGACTCGAGGCGCCTCGTCGGTCCGGAGGAGGGTATCGCCGTTTTAAACGATCGAATTCACATACACAAGACCCAGCAGGGCACGGATCACGCGGATCTTGCTCAAGACGTGCGTTACGGGTTGACGGGCATACCCAAGACCCTGCCGCCGAAGTATTTCTACGACGAGCGTGGCTCGGAGTTGTTCGAACAGATATGTGACACTCCCGAATACTATCTCACGCGTGTCGAACATGGTTTATTGCAGGATGTCGTCAACGACGTCGTAGCGCTGACCGATCCGGCGGTGATCGTAGAGCTCGGAAGTGGCTCTTCGAAGAAGACCGAAGTATTGCTTCGAGCGGCAATTGATGAGGTTTCCCCTTTGCGCTACATCTCGATCGATATTTCGGAACAAGCCCTGGTGGAGGCGGGTGAACGATTGATCAGGCGATTTTCGCCCTTGACCGTCGACGTATTGGTTGCCGATTACGAGAACGGACTGAATCACGAACGCGTCCGGAATGGAGAAGGGAACAAGCTGTTTGTCTTTCTCGGAGGAACCATTGGCAACTTCGAGCATGATGACGCCGTAGAGTTGATCTCCTCGATACGCGCCCAAATGGACGACGACGATCGTCTGCTTCTCGGCGCGGATCGGGTCAAAGACACGGCCGTTCTGGACCGCGCCTACAACGACGAAGAAGGTGTTACCGCGCAGTTCAATAAAAACGTGCTGCGCGTCATCAACCGGGAACTGGATGCCGCCTTCGACCTGGAATCCTTCGAGCACCGGGCGTTTTACGATCCCCATCGGGCGCGCATCGAGATGCACCTGGTATCGCGCTTGTCGCAGCAAGTGACGATCTCGGCCTTGGATCTCACGGTGGGGTTCGATCGTAGAGAGAGCATCTTGACGGAGATCAGCCGGAAATTTACGGTCGAATCGCTGGCACGGCTTTTCCGTGAGGCCGACATGGTTATCGAACGTCATTACGAACCGGAAAATGGTTATTTCTCCCTCATCGTCGCGCGGCCGCAGTAGCCGGACGCGTGCGAATACACCCGCGCACGCCGCCGAGTCGGTGGAGGTGCTCGCACTCGGCAGCGGCGGATCCTGCGCCCCGTCCGTGAAATCGAAACAAACTGCATAGCAGATCGCGAGAATTCCGCATGGCCGACAATCTCTGGTCCCTGACGCACGAAGCCCTGCAGCGTTATCCGCAGCAGCTGTGTTGGGTGCGGCGCCAGAGCAAGGGCCGGAGAGAACAGTACACCTATACCCAGATCGATGCCTACGCGCGGCATCTGGCCCGGCGGCTGCACGACTGCGGGATCCGGGCCGGCGATCGGGTCGGCATCCTTTCGCCCAACGGCCCCGAGTGGGGGGCCACGGCCCTAGCCTGCTGGAAATTGGGCGCGGTAGTTGCGCCGTTGCACACCGGCAACAGCGACGAAGAGCTGAGTATCCAGGCCCAGGCGTTGGCGCCCAAATTGATTCTGTACCAGGGCGAACACCGGGGTCTGAAGAACACCGAGTCGATCGAACTCGCGGACACGCTCGCGGATTCCGAAAATCCGAGCGATTTTTCGCCGCGCGCGAACGACGAGGCGGTTCGAATCTATACCTCGGGGAGCACGGGCAATCCGAAAATGGTGCGGTTGTCCCACAGTAACATCATTTCGAACGTGCTGGCCTCCTCCAATATCGACATTCCCATCGGTCCCCGTGACCGCTTCTTGTCGCTGTTGCCGCTGTCGCACGCCATGGAGTTGACCGGAGGCATGCTTCTGCCTCTTCACTGCGGCGCCACCATCGTGTTGCCCCGGGTGCTGGCGGCGAACGAAATCATAGAGGCCCTGGTGGAAGAGAAGATCACCATGGTGATAGCCGTGCCGCGCCTGTTTCGTAACATCATGTTGAACATGCAGAAGCGATTTTCGGATGGCGGCGCGGGGCTGCGTATATATCTTGCGTTGCTGCGAAAAACGCCGTTGTCCCTGCGACGACACTTGAATTGGCCCATCCGCCACAAACTCGGAGGAAAGATAACGTGTTGGCTCAGCGGCGGATCACGGCTCGACCCGAAAATAGGCGAGTTCTTCCGCGATATCGGCCTGCCGCTGATTCAAGGCTACGGGCTCACCGAGTGTTCACCGGTCGTGAGCGTGCAGAGGCAGAACGACCCACTCCTCGAGAGCGTCGGCGAACCCTTGCCCGGCGTGCGCGTGCGCATCAACGATCCCGACGCGACCGGTGCCGGAGAGCTCTGGGTTTCCGGTCCGAACGTGATGCTCGGGTACGTAGACGAAGAGCAGACCCGCGAGTGCATGGATAGCGGCTGGTACAAGACCGGTGATATCGCCCGTCTGGTGGACGGCAAGATCGTGATCACCGGTCGCAGCAAGCGGTTGATCGTAACCGAGGCGGGAAAAAACGTGTATCCCGAGGACCTGGAGGTGCTGTTGGAACGCGATTCCACATTGAAGGAAGCGGGAGTCATCGAAGTGGACCTGCGGCCCGCCGCGGTGCTGGCGATCGATCCCCCCGAGCAGGAGGCGAAGGCGAAACGCGTCATACGGGACTTCAACGGCCGCGTGTCCAGCCACAACCACATCGTGCGATACGCGGTGGTGGAGGAACTGCCGAGGACGCCATTGGGAAAGGTCTCCTTGAAGGATCTACCCGCGATTTTCGACCAGTTCGAAATACACAAGAACTGACTCAGGCCGATCTTCGTGTCAGAGCAATTCCTCATCTGGCTGGCCGGCCTGATAGCGCTGTTGCTTGTGGTCTTGGCCTGGCGCTCGGTGGCGTACCGCCTGGATCGCGCGAACGGCGCGGATTGGGGCGGCAAGTGGCTCAATCGTCTCGACGGTCTCAACCGCATATTCTGCCGCCGCTACCACGGGCTGGAAGCGGATACCATCCACTTGCCGGCCACCGGGGGCGCGCTGCTCGCCGCCAATCACTTGTCCGGACTGGACCCGATGTTGATGATTGCGTCGTGCCCGAGGCCGGTTCGATTCATGATCGCCACCGAGCAGTACCACCGAAGATCGCTCCACTGGTTATTTCGACTCATCGGCTGTATCCCGGTGGATCGCAGTGGAAAACCGGAAAAGGCGTTTCAGGAAGCGCTTCGGGCGCTGGAAAAGGGCGCCGTGATCGGCGTCTTTCCCCAGGGACGCATTCGCCAACCCGGCGAAGGTCCGGTGGCGCTGAAGCGGGGCGTGGTCGCGCTCGCCCATCTCGCCGGGGTCCCCATCATTCCCCTGCGCATCTCCGGGATCAAAGGCGTGGGACAAATCATTCTCTCGGTCGTTCTGCGCAGCCGTGCGCGCATCGAAGCCGCCGCGGCGATCACGGTAGCGGATTCCAAGGACGAGGCGGCGCTGCGTATACTCAGCGATTTCGTCCATCGTGTACCAGTAACCGCTTGAATACCGGGGACATCTGCCCCATCTAGAGTGAAATCAACGAACAATCGGGAGAACCGCGATGCGGATGGACAAACTCACGTCGAAATTTCAGATGGCGCTGGCGGATGCCCAGAGTCTGGCGGTCGGCCGCGACCACCAGTTCATCGAGCCGCTGCACGTCATGATCGCGCTCCTGGACCAGGAAGGCGGCACGGTGCGGCATCTATTGACGCAGGCGGACGTGAACGTCAACAAATTGCGCTCCAATCTGGGGGACGCTCTGGACCACCTGCCTCAGGTCCAGGGACAGGAGGGCGATCTTCACATTTCCAATGAACTAGGCCGGCTGCTGAACCAGACCGACAAGCTCGCGCAGCAGCGCCAGGACTCCTATATCTCCAGCGAACTGTTCGTGCTCGCTGCGGTGGAGGAAAAGGGCAGGCTGGGAGAGTTGCTGCGCGACGCCGGCGCTTCCAAGGTCGCCCTGGAAAAAGCCATCGACGACATGCGCGGGGGTCAGAAGGTCGACGACCCGAACGCGGAAGAGCACCGTCAGGCGCTGAAGAAATTCACCATAGACGTTACCGAACGCGCGGAGCAGGGGAAACTGGATCCGGTCATCGGCCGCGACGACGAGATCCGTCGCGTGGTGCAGGTGCTGCAGCGGCGGACGAAAAACAACCCGGTGTTGATCGGTGAGCCGGGTGTCGGCAAGACCGCGATCGTCGAGGGCTTGGCGCAGAGAATCGTCAATGGAGAAGTGCCGGACGGGGTAAAGGGCAAACGTCTGTTGGCCTTGGACATGGGCGCGTTGATTGCGGGTACCAAATTCCGCGGCGAATTCGAGGAAAGGATGAAGGCGGTGTTGACAGACCTGGCGAAACAGGAGGGACAGATCATCCTCTTTATTGACGAGCTGCACACCATGGTCGGCGCCGGAAAGGCCGAGGGCGCCATGGACGCCGGCAACATGCTCAAGCCCGCGCTGGCACGCGGCGAGCTGCACTGCATCGGCGCCACGACCTTGGACGAGTACCGCAAATACGTGGAGAAGGATGCGGCGTTGGAGCGCCGCTTCCAAAAGGTGCTGGTCGACGAGCCCAGCGTCGAAGACACCATCGCCATCCTGCGCGGCCTGAAGGAGAAGTACGAGGTCCACCACGGGGTCGACATCACCGACCCGGCCATCGTCGCCGCGACCACGCTGTCGCACCGTTATATCACCGACCGGAATCTGCCGGACAAGGCGATCGATCTGATCGACGAGGCGGCGAGCCGTATACGCATGGAGATCGATTCCAAGCCCGAGGAGATGGATCGCCTGGACCGGCGTTTGATTCAGTTGAAGATCGAGCGCGAGGCCCTGAAGAAGGAGTCCGACGAGGCCTCGAAGAAACGCCTCGCCGATCTGGAATCGGAGATCGCGGCCCTGGAAGCGCAATACTCCGATCTGGAAGAGGTATGGAAGGCGGAGAAAGCGGCGGTGCAGGGGGCCCAGCACATCAAAGAGTCCCTGGACAAGGCGCGACTCGAACTGGAGACCGCGCAGCGCGCGGGGGACCTGACGCGCATGTCCGAGCTCCAATACGGCCGCATCCCGGAACTCGAGAAAGAGCTCGTGGCGGCGCAACAGGCGGAGAAACAGGAGACACGGCTGCTGCGCAACAGCGTCAGCGAAGAGGAGATCGCCGAGGTCGTTTCCAAATGGACCGGAATCCCGGTGTCCAAGATGATGGAGGGCGAGCGGGAGAAGCTGCTGCGCATGGAAGACGAGTTGCACCGGCGTGTAGTGGGCCAGGACGAGGCCATCGCTGCAGTGTCCAACGCCATCCGTCGCTCCCGCGCCGGTCTCTCCGACCCGAATCGGCCCTACGGTTCGTTCCTGTTCCTCGGCCCCACCGGCGTGGGTAAGACCGAACTGTCCAAGGCGCTGGCGCAGTTCCTGTTCGACACCGAGGAGGCGACCGTGCGCATCGACATGTCGGAGTTCATGGAGAAACACTCCGTGGCGCGGTTGATCGGGGCGCCCCCCGGATACGTCGGCTACGAGGAAGGCGGATACCTGACCGAGGCGGTGAGACGCAAACCGTATTCCGTCATCTTGATGGACGAGGTCGAGAAAGCCCATCCCGAGGTGTTCAACATCCTGCTGCAGGTCCTGGACGACGGTCGCTTGACCGATGGTCACGGGCGCACGGTGGATTTCCGAAACACCGTGGTCATCATGACCTCGAACCTGGGTTCCCAGGTGATTCAAGAACTCGCCGGTGAGGAGAACTACGACCGCATGAAGTCGGCGGTGATGGAGATCGTCGGCCAGCATTTCCGTCCGGAGTTCGTCAACCGCGTCGACGATATCGTGGTGTTCCACCCGTTGGGGCGGGAGCAGCTGCACGCCATCGCCAGGATCCAGGTGCAATACCTGCGCGATCGCCTGCGGGCCCGCGACATCGGCCTGGAGCTCACGGAGGCGGCGGTGGAGAAACTGTCGACCGCGGGATTCGATCCGGTGTACGGGGCCCGGCCTTTGAAGCGTGCGATCCAGACCATGATCGAAAATCCGCTGGCGCAGGAGATTCTGGGGGCCCGTTTTGCCGCCGGGGACACGGTCAAGGTAGATGTCGAGGGCGACGGTTTCGCCTTCACCAAAGGCGGTGTCGGCGACGCGAAGGTGGCCTGATCACCCACCGCCCCGCTCGGCGCGGGTGTGGGGTCTGCACCGAGTATCAATCGGTTCCGTTGCGGGGCCAGAACTCGTTGAAGATGTCGTCAACGATGTGCGCGAATTCCTCTTCGAGCAACACCTTTTCCTGAGCCAGTTCCGCGGCGACCTGGGCGCGTAGCGCGCCGGCCGCAGCGGCGCGCCGTTGCGCCTGTTTCCGTTCGTAGCGTTCCACCGCGCGTTGCGTGCGCGCTTCGTTTCTGCGCAGCGTGTGCGGGACCGACCTGCGATACTCGGAGACGGCGGTCTCGGCCTCCCCGCGTGCCGCTTCGATGGCCTCTTCCGCCGCGCGCTCGGCGGCCAGCACCTGCTGTATGGGATTAGTCGATCGCGTCATCGTTCGCCGTCGGGCGCCCTGCGTGCGCCGCCACGCCGCGGTCACGCCGACATGGGGCCGCGGGCGGGCACCGACAGAATACAATGACGATATCGTAACTAATTGATCGGGATCATGATTAGGACAAAAGGCTGGGGCCAAAATGAGCCCGGTGAGGCCCGCGACAGAGCGCGGGTGGCGAGGATTGGGCGACGAAAGCTGTGGGTTTGAAGCGAAATTTCGAATTTGCGGAGGCGCAGGCCCGGGTGCGCGCGCGCCTCGGCGCCATGCCGGAACTTCGCACCTGGCAGTATCTCGCGGACGCCGCCGACGTCGACGTGTTGATCGCCCGCATGCGCGCGAGCGGCCTCGGACACTGGGTCGAAACGCTGCCGCGCTCACCGGACGTTGCCGCCATAGAGGAGGCGTTGTTCGACGGTCTGCGGCGATGGGTCGGGCGATTGGTTCGCCTGCTGCCCGAACGCTGGAGCGATCTGGACCAATGGCTGCGTCGGGGGGTCGAACTGGCGGCCGCGCGGCGCTTCGAAGACGCTGACGTGCGCGACCTTCGTGTCGACACCGAACGGCGGACGGCCGCCGCGGATCGCGCCGAGACCCGGCGAAGGCTTGTGCCAGATCCCGGCGCACCGCCGGAAGCCGCGACGTTGGTGGTCTGGTTGAAGGATTTCGAACGTCATTGCCCCGCCCTGGGGGGACGTGAAGGCTACGTAGTTCGACGCTTGCTTCGCTGCGTCGGCAAGCACCTGAAGACGTTGGCGCGCCTGCGCGATCGTGCCGCCGCGGGCGAGTCGCTCGACCTCGGCGTGCAATGGCGCCTGAGGGACAGACTTGCCGACGAATTGCGTGCGCTTCTCGGCGGCGAACCTTTCCACGCGGGCTTCGTGCTCGTGTACGCCCTGCTGGAGATTCTGCATTACGAAAAATGCCGCGCACTGCTGATCGCCGTGTCGCGCCGCTGGTCCGTGACCCAGGTCCTTGGGGGAGGGACGTAGATGTTTCGCCCCGTGGAGATGGTATGGGTCGACCTCCTCGTGGATCGCGATTCGATAGCCGCGGCGCTGCAGGTGCTGGGACAACTGGGGGTGCTGGAATTACAGCGCTACGATCGTTCGCAGCCGCCGTTCGAAATCGAGCGGGACGACCGCATGCGCAATCGCCTTTTGCATCTGCAGCGCAGCCTCGACGGCGTACGCCGCCATCTACCCGCAGCGGATGTGGAGATGGTCGAGGCCCGGCGTCGGTCTATGCCGACCGCGGTGGTGGTGGCAGAGCTCGAGCGCAGCTTCGAACACTGGCTCAGCGCTGCGCTGCCGATCTCCGAGGATCTGCAGCAGGCGGTATCCCGTCTGGAAGAACTCGTTGTGCTCGAAACCTGTCTCCGGAACCTGCCCGAGGAGGGCCTCGATGTGCAGTTGTTGTCCGGCAAAAGCGCACGCAGGTTCCCGCCTTTCCTGGCGCTGGGCCGCAGCGACGACGTCGATCTGCTGACCGCGGCGGGCGTTGATGCCATCGGCCGGGCCTATCCGCTGACGAAGGTCGCCGATGACGCCGAATCTGCGGACGCGCGGGTGCTGGTCGTGGGTGTGACCGATCGCGACAAGCTGCCCGAGCTCGAAAGGCGCTTCCACAGTCGGGGCATGCGCTTCGTCCGCGTGCCCGCGGACATCCCCCGATCCCGAAGCGCGGCGCTGTCGCATGCGCGCGGACTCGTGGCGGAGCAACGCCGCATCTGTGCCCGTCTGCGTGGGGAGCTGGAGGCGCTGAATCGCCGCTCGTGCATCGCCGGCGAACTCTGGTTGTTGCGGCAACATCTATGGCTGCACGAGGTCCTGGAGGATTCCTTGGTGGGGGCGCGATTCGTGTGGTTGGGGGGATGGGCGCCGGCGTCGCGTTACCGCGATCTGGTGGCGGCGCTGCAGCGCGGCGGGATCCCGTTCCTGATCAATCGAGAACCGGCCCGTGAACACGGTGTTCCTCCGGTGGAGTTCGATAATCCGCCGTGGATACGGCGGTTCGAACGCCTGGTGACCGGGTTCGGCGTTCCCGGCGCCGACGAGATCGATCCCAGCCCGGTGCTCGCCGTCATGACGCCGTTGATGTTCGGTTACATGTTCGGCGATGTGGGGCACGGGGCCGTCCTGATGCTGGTCGGATGGCTGGCGCGCAAGCGCCTGCCGATCATGGAGTTGCTGATGGTCGGGGGATTGAGTTCCATGTTTTTTGGTTTTCTGTTCGGCTCGGTTTTCTGCATCGAGCACCGATTGCCGCCCATCTGGCTGACGCCCCTCGAACATCCCTTGTTGATACTCCTGATTCCGATCGGATTCGGCTGGCTGATGCTGCTCTCGGGCATGCTTCTCGGCGGCGTTCAGGCGCGCTGGCAGCGCGCGCTCGACCGCTGGTGGGGGTACGAAGCGCCCGTGATCGCGATGTACGCAAGCGTGGCCGTAGGCCTCGTCTCCTGGAATGCGGCATTGGTCCTGGCGGCGCTGTCTTTACTCTGGTTTCTGGCCGCGTCGGTCGTTGATGGGTATCGGACAGGCGGCAGCGGCGGCATTTTCAAGAACACCGCAGCGCGCGTGATGGGGTTGCTGGAATCCGTCTTTCAGCTCGCGATCAATACCGTGTCTTTCGCGCGCTTGGGCGCGTTCGCCCTGGCCCATTCCGGCTTGAGCGCCGCGGTGATGGCGCTCAGTGCGATGCCGGACAATGTTGTCCTCCGGACCCTGATATTCGTCCTCGGCAACGGCATTATCATCGTGCTGGAGGGCTTGGTCGTTTCCATACAGACGACACGTCTGGTCATGTTTGAGTTTTTCAGGCGCTTTTTCACGGGCGGAGGCAGGTTGTTCCATCCCCTGCGACTGCCGCAACACCGGTCGACGTAACCGTTAGAGCGATGACCAACAACCACGGAGTAGCCTCATGCAGCAACCGATAACAAAGCTCATGCTCGGGATCACGGCGACGATCGCGCTCATCGCGACCGCGCTGTACGTTACAGTCTTCCTGCTCCCCTCGTCGGTCCTTGCCGCGGAAGCCTTCGACGCCGCGGTGGATCCGTCGGTAGTGCGATGGGGGTTCGCGGCCGCCGCTTCGGCCGCGGGACTTTCGGCGATTGCGGCCGGCATTGCGGTGGCGGGAGTGGGCGCGGCCGCGGTGGGGGCGATTGCCGAAAAACCCGAGCTGTTCGGAAGGACCTTGGTGCTGGTCGGTCTCGCCGAAGGTATCGCCATATACGGCTTGATCATCGCGGTCATGATCTTGAATCGCTTGGGTTGAGACCGTGCCTTTGCGGATCTGTTACATCGGCGACGCGTTGACCTCGGAGGGGCTCCGTCTGGTGGGAGCGACGGCTCAACCGCTGGCCGTCGACGCGGATGCGGTGTGGAATGCGATCGAGGACGCACGCGACCGCTCCGACCTGATCCTTCTCAATCAGGCCCATGCGCAGGTTGTGCCCCACCTTTTGGAAAAACTGCTGGTGCGGCATCCGATACCGCCGATACTCGTTGTCCCCAGCATTGACACCGACGACGGCCTGCACGCCGACGGCGTTGACGCCGCGCGTCGTGTGTTGGGAGTACGCTGACGGAGCGGAGTTCGAACGCACATGCAAAACCGCACAGGTCTCGAATTCGATCCGCAGCAGGTCGCGAGCTTTCTGGAGAAGATCGCCCGCGACCGCGACCGCACGTTACAGGAGATCGAGGCCGGCAAAGCCGCCCGTATCGCCGAAATACGCGCCGGGGCATTTGCCGAATGCCGCAACATTCACCGCAAGGCCTCAGCGCAGTCGCGCCAGAGTCAGCAGCAGATGAACGAGCGTTATTCGGCGGTGGTCAAGGCGCGGTTGCGCCGGCGGCGTTGGCGCTTGATGACGGAAACCCAGCAGCGGCTGGCGGAAGCGATCTGGCTGCGCATGATCGAGGCGTGGAACGATGGCGATGGACAATGGAGGTGGTGCCGATATTGGATCACCGCCGCGCGACGCGCATCGGTAGCCGCGCCCCTGCAGATCAGGCTCGGTAAAGGCGGATCTGCGGACGTCTGCGACAAGGTCAAGGCCGTGATGCAGGATTACCCCGCACAATGCGAGGTGCTGGTAGACAGCGGCGACGAGCCGGGCGTCGTTGTTCGCTGGCCGGATCATCTGCTCGACGGCAGCCTGCGGTCGCAATACCCGCTCATCCGGGAACGCGCATTGGAGCGCGTGGCGCAGTTGATTTACGCCCACCGCCGCGAGCAGCGCCGATGAGCCGCGCCGAGGTGTTCTGGCTGAGCGGTCCGGTGATCAAGGCCCGACCGGAAGGCGATTTCAGAATCAAGGAGGCCGTCTACGTTGGCCCGGATCGGCTCACGGCGGAGGTCATCCGTCTCGATACCGACTGCATCACAGTTCAGGTTTTCGAGGACACCACCGGGCTGCGTCCCGGGTCGATCGTCGAAGGCAGCGGAGCACCGCTCACCGTGGAACTCGGTCCCGGGATGCTCGGCAATATTTTTGACGGCATCCAAAGACCGTTACCGGCGGTCGCCAAGGGGTGCGGCGATTTCATCGCCGCCAGCGCCGACGTTCCCAGACTGGACCGCGATCGCGAATGGCCGTTTCGACCAGCCCTGTCGCCGGGGGATGGAGTAAGGGGTGGCGAGAGCCTCGGTACCGTCAGCGAGGGTCCGGACCGTTATCATCGCATAACGGTGCCGGCGAACCTCGCCGGGACGCTGGAGTGGCTGGCCCCCGAGGGCGTGTATCGGCTTGACGCGCCGCTGGCGAAGCTGCGCACCCAGCAGGGGATCGCCGACATCGGCATGTACTGCCGCTGGCCGATACGGGTGCCCAGGCCGTTTCGTAAACGGCTGCAGCCGGAACGCCCGCTCATGACCGGGCAACGCATCATCGACACGCTGTTTCCGATCGCCAAAGGCGGGGCGAGCGCGATGCCGGGCGGTTTCGGTACCGGCAAGACCGTGCTCCAGCAGACCCTGGCGAAATGGTGCGACGCCGACGTGATCGTGTACATCGGTTGCGGGGAGCGCGGCAACGAAATGGCGGGTGTGCTGGAGGAGTTCCCGCAACTGGAAGACCCGCGTAGCGGGCGCCCCCTGATCGAACGCATGGTGCTGATCGCCAACACCTCCAACATGCCGGTCGCCGCGCGTGAGGCCTGTATCTACACCGGAATCACGATCGGCGAATACTTCCGCGACCAGGGACTGCACGTGGCGTTGTTCGCGGACTCCATCTCCCGCTGGGCCGAGGCCCTGCGCGAGATCTCCGGGCGGCTGGAGGAACTGCCGGCGGAAGAGGGGTATCCGGCGTACCTGCCGAGCCGTCTGGCGGAGTTCTTCGAGCGCGCCGGTAGGGTGACGACCCACGGCGGCGAACAATCCTCTCTCACCGTCGTCGGCACGGTCTCGCCTCCGGGGGGCGATTTCTCCGAGCCCGTCACCGGTCACGCGCGCCGCTATGTCAAGAGCTTCCACGCCTTGGACCGGGACCGGGCCCAGGCCCGCTTCTATCCGGCGATCCACCCGCTGCAGAGCTATTCCGAGTACCTCCCGAGCACCGCGCGCTGGTGGCAGCAGTACGGCGGTGTCCTTTGGGCGGAGCGCCGCGAACGCCTGCTGACGCTGCTCCAGGAACAGGCGAGGCTGGAAAAGATGGCCAAAATCGTCGGTCGTGACGCACTGCAGGCTGGGCAACGCACGACGCTGATCTGTGCCGACATCGCGGTCGAAGGGTTATTGCGGCAATCCGCGTTTTCCGATACGGACAGGTATTGTTCGCCGCAAAAACAAGCGGCAATGCTGGAGCTTGTCGATTTTTTCGTGCAACGTGCGCAGACGCTCGTGGGCCAGGGCCTGGAACCCGAATCGCTGCTCGCACTGCCCGTAGTGCGTAGATTGCAACGCATGGGTGAAGAAATCTCCAATGACGCCGTCGACGACTTTGAGACCTTGCGGCACGAGCTGGAGGACGCCTTCGACGCGCTGGTCCCCGGATCGGCGAGCGCGTCCGGGGTGACACGCGAGGTGCGGGCATGATCGATCCCGAGCGACATCTCTTGCATACGGGTTTGACCAGCATCCAGGGACCGCTGATTTTCCTGCGCAACTCCCGCGCCGTCGGATTGTACGACCGTGTCGAGGTGGTGACGCAGGCGGGCGAAGCGCGCATGGGTCGGGTGGTCGCGATTTCTGCGCACGGCGTGGTGGTGGAGGTGTTCCAGGGCACCCACGATCTGTCGCTGGGAGAAACGCGCGTGCGGTTCCTGGAAGAACCCATACTGCTGGACGTCGGCCCATCGATGCTGGGCCGGATCTACAACGGCGTCGGCGTTCCTATGGACGGGGGGCCGAGGATCGTCGCCAGGCGGCGTTTACGCATAGACGGTCTCGCCATAAATCCCGTACGTCGTGACGTTCCCCGGGAGTTCATCGAGACCGGGATATCCGCCATCGACGCCATGAACGCGCTGGTGCGCGGACAAAAACTGCCGATCTTTTCCGGCAGCGGGCTGCGTCACGATCGTCTGGCCGCCGATATCGCACGCTTCGCGCGTCTGCGCGGCGACGCCGCGGAAGAGTTCGCTGTGGTGTTCGCGGCCATCGGCGTGACCTTCGACAGCGCCGAAGATTTCCGTCGTGAAATGGACGAGTACGGGGCCATGCAGCGCATTGCCCTGTTTTTGAATCTTGCCAGCGACCCGACCCCGGAACGCCTGCTGACCCCCCGGATTGCGCTCACCGCGGCGGAATACATGGCCTACGAAGAGGGCCGGCACGTCCTTGTCATCCTCACGGACATGACGAACTATTGCGAAGCCCTGCGCGAGGTATCTTCGAGCCATGGAGAGGTCCCCAGCCGCAAGGGCTACCCGGGATACATGTACTCGGACCTGGCGAGCATCTACGAGCGCGCCGGACGCATTCTCGGTCGTCCCGGATCGATCACCCAGATGCCGATCTTGAGCATGCCCAACGACGATATCGCCCATCCGGTGCCGGACCTGTCGGGTTACATCACCGAGGGACAGATCGTCCTCGATCGCGAGCTGGATCGAAGGGGAATATTTCCGCCCATAAAACTGTTGCCCTGTCTGTCTCGGCTGATGAATCAAGGTATCGGCGAGGGGATGACCCACGCCGACCACCACGCGTTCGCGCAACAGCTGTATTCGTCCTACGCCCATGCCCAGCACCTGCGACTGCTGTCCAGCGTCGTCGGCGAAGAGGGCCTTACTCCCGTGGACCGGCAGGTGCTCCGGTTCGGCGACAAAATGGACAGCGAGTTCGTGCGCCAGGACGATCAGCGGCGCTCCCTCGAAGAGACGTTCCGCATCGGCTGGGGGTTGCTTGCCGAGCTGCCGGACGAGACGCTGGTGCGGCTTTCCGACCGGCAGATAGAAAATCATCTCGGGCCGCTTCGACATGGCGCATGAGTCATCCTCCAAGACCGCCCTGATCGAGCTTCGGATCCAGCGGGGGCTGATGCGAGACGGAATGTTGATCCTCGAGGAACGACGGGACCTGCTGGCGCACCTGTTGATGCAGCAGATAGGCATCGTCGGATCGCTGGTCGAGGAGGGGCAACGTTTGTCGGAGCGTGCGCGCGCGCACGTCCGCGGCGCTATACTGCGCCACGGCGCAGCGGGCGTCGCTGCGTTCGCGCGAGCGCCGGTGGGCGATCCCGGTCCGTATTGGTCCGTGGAGAGTCGCCTCGGTACGCCCTGGCTGGAAGCGGTGAATCCAACCACGTCCTTCACGGACCGCCGCCCGCAGGGCGGATGGCAGATTTCAGTAGAGCTGGAACTCGCGACGGCAAGCCTGCAGGCGTTCCTCCGCCATCTGACGACGCTCGCGGCGGCGGAAAACAATCTACGCAGACTCGTGGGCGTATTTCGCCGCACGCAGCGGCGCGTGAACGCCCTGGAACACGTTCTCTTGCCCGAGATCGATGCCGACATCCGTCGCATGGAGGACGTCATGGACGAAATGGAGCGCGACGATCTAGCGCGCTCGATTCTCGTCAAGCGTAGGAAGGCCCTTGACTGACCCGGAGCGCGGCGTCACCGCGGTACCGCCAGCGCGCGCAGCACGTCGCGCCGGCGGATCTGGCCCACGAGACGGTTGCCATCGACCACCGGGTAGCGCCGGCAGGGTGCATTGAGGAACATCGCGGCCACGTCGGCGATGCTCGCGTCGGCGTCGATGGTGCTTACCTCCGGATTCATATGTTCGGACACCTTTCCACCCCACTCACCGTGATACGCGGCGTTCAGCGCGACTTCCCTGCAGTCCTGTTCGGAAAGCATGCCGATCAGTTCACCGTGATCGTCGATCACCGGGGCCCCGGATATGCGGCGTTCGACGAGCGTGTGTATGGCCTGCAGTATCTCCATGTCTGCGGTGAAAGTAACCAGATCGCGCGCCATATAGTCTTTGAAGTTAATGCCTTTTTCCATCGTCTTCTCCCCCGGTTGCCCGTTTCTTGCACGCGGTTGCGCCCGTTCCCGGCTCCGCGTGCGGACCGCGACGACAACAACCGCCTCCGTCCAGCCCCAACTCACTGTCGCAGTCCACGCCGACGCAGCTGCCGCGGATTGCCGGTCGTCCCAGCAGGGCGCCGATTGCCATGCCTGCCGTCGCCAATACCAGCACGAGAAAGCTAATTACGAAGATCGCCATCTGCGGTCGCCACGTCAAGTGCAAACAGCCGTGCGAATTCGGAAGTGCTTTTCTCGGAGAACCCCTGTTCGTCGCGGGTAATGAAATGCGCCGTAATTCCGAGTCTCTGGGCCAGGCTGTAGCCGTCCTCCGGCCCCAGAACCATCAACGCGGTTGCCAGGGCGTCCGCGGACATCGCCTCGGGACTCAGCACGGTAACCGACGCAAGGCGGTGGCTCACCGGCATACCGGAAGCGGGATCGATGGTGTGGGAATAGCGTTTTCCGTCTTTTTCGAAGAAGTTACGGTAATCGCCGGAGGTTGCTATCGCATGACCGGTAGTGCGAATCGCGCGCTGTATGACGCGGCCGGAGTCCGTGGGTTTTTCGATCGCGATCAGCCAGGGCCTGCCTTCACGGTTGCGACCTTTGACTCTGAGATCGCCCCCGATCTCGACGAGGTAGTTGTCCGCGCCCTGGGCCTCGAGATGAGCGGCGATGCGATCGACCGCGTAGCCTTTGGCGATGGCCGACAGATCGACGTATACGTCTTTACGCGCCTTGCGGATGCCCGGCGGAGTACGGCGGAGGGAAATCTTGCGGTACCCGATCCTCGACAGGACCTTGGCGATGTCGCGGTGGGCGGGCGGGTCGTGGGTTTCCTGCTGCGATCCGAACCCCCAGAGAGCTACCAGCGGCCCCACGGTGACGTCGAACGCGCCCGCGCTCAACCTGCTCACCCGTGCCCCGGCCTCGACGACGTCGAGCAGTTGCTTGGAAACGTCAATCCAGTCGGTGCTCGGATTGTGGTTCAAGCGGCTGAGTTCGGAATCGGATCGGTAGGTGGACATGCGGCCGTTCACCTGCTCCAGGATGTCGGCGACCGCGGATTCCAGCGTATCCGCCCCCATGGCGGCGGGTTTGTCTACGATCTTGACGCGGTACGTGGTGCCCATGGTGGACCCGGAGACCTGCAGCATTTTGGCGCCCTGGTCGCCGCCGCAGGCCGACAATGCTCCCACCGTAAGTGCGGCGCCGACGACGCCGACAATACGGTGCCGTGCGGCTGCGACCAGGGACCGATCGAACACGCCGCTAGCCTCCGAAATCGTCGACGCCCACCGCCTCCACGGCGTATCCGGCGACATTGATCTGTTGTGCGAAATCCTGTTCGAACCAGGCGGACATGCGCTCGTGGGCCCCGCCTCGACTCACAACGGATAGTATTCGCCCAGCGCGCGCATGACGTCGCCGCGGCTGATGATGCCGACCAGGCGACCGTTGTCGACCACGGGGAAACGGTGAAAACGACCTTTGATGAACGACTGCGCGACGTCCAAAAGGCTGTCGTCCGGTCCGACGGTCTGTGGATCAACCGCCATGTGGTCCTTCACGACGCCGCCGAGTGTGCCGTGGTAGTAGGCCTGGACCGCCAACTCCATGAGATCCCGCTCCGTGAGGATACCGATGAGCCTGCCGGTGTTGTCGATCACCGGGGCGCCGGATATCTGATTTTTGATCAGGGTGTGGGCCGCCTGCAGAATATCCATCTCGAAATCTAGCGTAATCAGTTTGTCCGCCATGTAGTCCCGCACGAGCATGGAGCGCTTTTTCATCGGGGTTCCTCGTCGGTCGCCTCGTCGTGACGCACACCCTTGCGCCGATTCGGGCAACTGATGCATCGCAGCTTGTCGGCTGATTTCTCGCCGCAGCCCCCGCACAGCGGCTTTCCCTTCAGCAGCAGGCCCAGGCCCATGGCCAGGCAGCAGAGCGTCACGATGATCAGGCTACCAATGAATGTCGCCACGCGGTCAGTTCCCGAAATCGTCGAGCAAGATGTTTTCTTCCTCCACCCCGAGATCGTCCAGCAGTTTCAGCACCGCGGCGTTCATCATCGGGGGGCCGCACAGGTAGTATTCACAATCCTCAGGGGCCGGGTGCTGCTCGAGGTACTCTTTGTACAATACCTCGTGGATGAATCCGGTCAACCCCTGCCAGTTGTCCTCCGGCTGGGGGTCGGAGAGAGCGAGATGCCAGCTGAAATTGGGGTGGGTCTCGGCGAGTTCGTTGAAGTCGTCCACGTAAAAGGCTTCCCGTAAACTCCGAGCGCCGTACCAGAACGTTATTTTTCGCTTGCTCTTCAAGCGCTTCAACTGATCGAATATGTGCGAGCGCATCGGCGCCATGCCCGCTCCGCCGCCGATGAACACCATCTCTGCGCCGGTGTCTTTGGCAAAGAACTCACCATAGGGTCCGGAGACGGTTACCGTATCTCCAGGTTTCAGATTGAATATGTAGGACGACATGATGCCCGGCGGCGCTTTGGGGGCGCCGGGCGGCGGCGTGGCGATGCGCACGTTGAGCATGACGATGTTGTTTTCCTCAGGATAATTGGCCATGGAGTAGGCGCGTACTGTCGATTCTTTTACTTCGGAACGCAGTTTCAGCAGACCGTACTTTTCCCACTCCGCGCGGTATTCCTGCTTGATGTCGAAGCTCGCGTAACTCAACCGGTGTGGAGGGCACTCGATCTGGATGTAGCCGCCGGCTTTGAACTCGAGCTTCTCCCCCTCGGGGAGTTGCAGCACCAGTTCCTTGATGAAGGTCGCGACGTTGTCGTTGGAGCGGACATTGCACTGCCATTTCTTCACGCCGAACACGTCCTCGGGGATGTGGATGCGCATGTTCTGGGTCACCATTACCTGGCACGCCAGACGCTCGCCCTCCGCGGCCTCCCGCTTGGAGATCAAGGACGCTTCCGTAGGCAGCAACGACCCGCCGCCCTCCAATATTTTCACCTTGCACTGACCGCAGGTGCCTCCGCCGCCGCAGGCGGAGGGCACGAAGATCCCCGCCTCCGCCAGCGTACCCAGCAGCCGTTCGCCCGTCTTGACGACGAGTACACGCTCATCGTTAGCGACGATGTGGACGTCGCCCTGCGGCACCAGCCGCGCCCGGACCTGTAGGATGAGGACCGTCAGCAGCAGCAGGATTCCGGTGAACAGCGCTACGCTGAGTACGATTTCCAGCATGGACTAGATCCGCTCGACGCCACCCCTAGAGCTGAATGCCCGCGAGGCCGATGAACGCCAGCGAAATCAGACCGGTGGTGATGAACGTAATCCCCAGACCCTGCAGGCCTTCCGGGATATCGCTGTAGCGCATTTTCTCGCGCAGGCCGGCGAGCGCGACGATAGCGAGCGCCCAGCCGACGCCTACGCCCAGCCCGTAAGCCACGCTTTCGACAAAGGTGTAGTCGCGCTGCACCATGAACAGCGACGCCCCCAGAATGGCGCAATTAACGGTGAGCAGCGGCAGGTAAATACCCAGGGTGTTGTAAAGCGCGGGCACGAACTTGTTTAATACCATTTCAAGGATCTGGATCATGGCCGCGATCACTGCGATCTGGCTGAGCAGCCCGAGAAAACTGAAATCGAGATGACCCAGGCCCATCCAATCCAGCGCACCCTGCCTGAGCAACAGGTTGTAAATCACATTGTTGAGTGGAACGCTTATGCCCTCGACTACGATCACCGCGACACCCAGACCCAGCGTGGTCTTGATCTGTTTCGATACCGCGAGGAACGTGCACATGCCGAGGAAGTAAGCCAGCGCGAGATTTTCGATGAAAACCGAGCGGAAAAAGATCTCGATGAAGCCGTTCATTGTCCTTCCACCTCCCGCGGCGCGACGAGCGGCTTGAACTCGGGCTGCTCCCTTTGTTCCGGTTTCCAGCTTCGTATGCCCCACACGATGAATCCGATAATAAAAAATGCGCTGGGCGCCAGCATCAGCATCTCGTTGGGTTGGAACCACCCGCCGTCGCGCGCCAGCTCCAGGATCTTTACGCCCATCAGCGATCCGTTGCCGAACAGCTCTCGAATGGTGGAGACGATGATCAGTATGGCGCTGTAACCCAGACCGTTGCCGAGCGCATCGAGGACGCTGCGACCGACGCCGGTGTTCATGGCGCAGGTCTCCGCGCGCCCCAGCACGATGCAATTCGTCACGATCAGGCTGATGTACACGCTCAGCGTGCTGGCAGCGGCGGGCAGATAGGCGGTGAGAAACTGATCGATCACTGTGACCGCCGAGGCGATGATGGTGATCTGCACGATGAGCCGCACACTGCTGGGAAGATGATGACGGATGAGGCTGACGGTTGCGTTCGAGATAACGAGCACCGTGGTCATGGCCACGCTCATGATCAACGATGAGGTCAGCGAGTTGGTAATCGCGAGCGCGGCGCAGACCCCCAATACATTACGGGTGAGCGGGTTCTCTTTCAGCAGCGGCGTGGTGACGGTTTGTTTCAATGACATAGTCAGGAATCCCCGGTTGCTGCGGTCGCCGCCTGTGTCGGCGGTTGCTCGCGCAGCCGATTGAGAAGCGGCTTGAACCCGTGCGGGCCGAGCCAGTAGTACACCAGCGAGGTGACGGCGTCGCCGGTAATAGTCGCTCCGGTGAGGGCGTCGACCCGGTGCTCGGCCGCCGGCGAATCGGGCGCAATTCTACCCGGACCGACGGCGAATACCGGGTCGCCGAGATCGTCATACACCTTACGGCCGCGCCACTTGGCCAGCCAGTCCGGTCGCGTAATCTGGTCGCCGAGTCCCGGCGTTTCGGTCTGCTCGTAGAAGCTGGCCGCGGCGACGGTGTTGAAGTCCGCCTCCAGCGCAAGATAGCCGTACAACATCGACCACATTCCGGCCCCGCGGATGGGCAGAATAATCCGGCGCAGCTGGCCGTCCTTCCAGACCAGGTAGATCGCTGCGAAGCGGCTTCGTGTGCCGAGTTTGGCGAGGTCCTGGGCCGCGGGCACGCTGACGCGGTAATTCGGGTCGCCGGCCGCGCGCCGCTGATCGAAGGTATGCGGATCCAGGGAATCGTCGAACTCGCCCTTATCGATGTCGACGATGCGAATATCGAGGCTCTTGAACAGCGCCAGCATGTTCGCGTCGTCGAGCGCCTGTCCCGGTTCCACCAGGCCGGTGAGCTGCATGATGTTGCGGCTGCGCTCGAGCAGCTGATTGTTGAGCTGGATGGGACGCAGCAATACTACGGCGGCGGACACCAGGGAGGAGCACACCACCGCCACCAGGGCGACGACGATGATCGCCTTGGCGGGGGCGTCTTTATCCATCGTCATACACTCGCTGGCGTCGCAAACGTCGTTGGATGTTTCGTTCGGTGGCCACGTAATCGATTAGGGGGGAAAACACGCTGGCCAGCAGGATGGCGAACACCACACCTTCGTGGTACGCGGGATTGGTGGCGCGGATCGTGACCGTCAATGCGCCCACGATCAATCCGAAGGCCCAGCGCCCGGGGTTGGTCATGGGGCCGGCGACCGGGTCGGTGGCAATAAAGACGATGCCGAACACGATGCCGCCCATCACCATCTGCCAGTACCAGGGAACGGCGAACAGCTCGTTGCCCGGGGCGATGGCATTGAACAGCGTCGCGGTGACGATCACTCCGACCACGGCGCCCGCCATGAGCCGGCACGACGCCACCCCCGTCCACATCAGGAACAGCGCCCCAAGCAAGGCGCCCAGCGAGGACACCACCCCGATCGGGCCCGGCTGGTCGCCGAGGAACATGCCCCAGAAGCTGTAGCCCACCGAGGGGATGACGCTGATTCCGCCTTCCTCCCCGACCAGTTCCAGGACCGTCGGTTCATCGTAGCCCTCTACGGGTACCCACGGATTCTCGCCGTACATCAGCGTGGGGTAGGAAAAGACGAGAAACGCCATCCCGAGCAGCGCCGGGTTGAACAGATAGCGTCCTGAGCCGCCGTAGATCAACTTGCCCACCACGATTCCGAAGGTCATTCCCACCGCCACCTGATACATGGGGGCGGTCGCGGGCATGAGCAGGGCGAACAACCAGGCGATCACCAGCAGCCCCTCGTCGGGCTCCGTATTGCGCAGCTTCGCGAACAGCGCCTGCCAGAACGCGCCCACGATCAACGCCAGTCCGAAGATCGGCAGGAAATACAGCAGCCCGTGGAGGAAACAGGCGACGGCATTGAAGGCGTCGAACCCTATGCCGAACTGGCTCAGCAGTCCGGCGCGCCAGCCGGGCACCCGCTCCAGGCCGAAATCGGCAATCGCCTGATTGGTCTGGTGTCCGAGGCTCCAGGTGCCGATGAGCCAGGTCGGCAGGCTGGCGATGACGAAGTAGTTCCACACGCGCTGTACGTTGCTCGCGTCCCGGATGTGCGGTCCGGCGATCGTCGACCGCTTGGACGACCAGAAGAAGCGGTCTTTCATGACCGTCAGATTTCTACGCATCCCGTACATCAGCCGCCGCGCTCTATCTGCTCGAGATTGCGGCGCAGTGCGGCGCCGTAGTCCTGCTTCGCAGGACAGACGAAGGCGCACAACGCAACGTCCTCTTCATCCAGCTCCAGGCAGCCCAGCGCCTGGGCCTGGTCGGTATCCATGACCAGCAGCGCCCGGAACAACGGCGACGGCAAGATATCGAGGGGCATGACCAGCTCGAACACGCGCAGTGGCAGCATACCGGTCAAGCGCCCGTTCAGGGCCGTGTCGAATCCGAATCTCCTGCGGTGACCGCTGCGTTTCAGCAACGTCGCGCCGGCGGTGTATCTCCGCGGCCACAGGCCGAGCCAACCAAACCTGCGTCGTTCGCCTCCCTCTCGAATGACGCACAACTGATTGTGGAAGCGACCCAGAAAAACATTTCCTCCGGCGGCGTTGCGCCCCGAGAGTACGGACCCCGAAATCACGCGGCAGGCACCCGGCTCGTCGATCTCGCCCTGTACGAGGTCGTCGATCGACGCGCCCAGACGGGAATGCAACAGTCGGGGGCTGCGAACGCATTCACCGCCGAGGGCGACCACCCGACGGGCGTCCAGGGTTCCCGAAGTCATCGTACGTCCAATGGCGATGACATCCTGATAACCGACATACCATACGGTTCGTGCCGGACCGGCGGGATCAAGGAAATGAATGTGGGTGCCCGCCAGACCGGCGGGATGGGGACCGCTGAATTCAACCCGCTGCAGGCGTTCTATCTCACCCACCGAGATATCCCAATCGCTCCCGGTACACAGGTACACCGGCCCCTCCGTCAGCCTGGACAACACCCGCATGCCGTTGGTAAAGGCCTCGGCGTTCGGTCTAATGACCACACGGGGGTCTGTGCATAGCGGCGCGCTGTCGATGGCGGTCACGAAAATGGATCGCGGAACGCCGTCCGATTGCGGCACCTGGCTAAACGGCCGTGTCCGCATCGCCGTCCACAGTCCCGACCGCTGCAGGCGCGACGCGAGTTCGCCACGATCGAGCCGGCCGATATCGTCCACAGTCAGCGGATCGAACATCGCGTCGGCGCCGCTGCTCTCCTCCAGCGAGATGGCGACGCATTCGAGTGCGCGCCGGGCACCGCGGTTTACCGCCGCCACCGTACCCTTGCCCGGGGCGGTGAACTGGACCACTGGGTCGCGTTTGTCGATGAAAAGCGGCTGACCGAGCTCAACTTTGTCGCCGGGCTTCACCAGGAGTCTCGGTTTCAGGCCGGGGTAGTCGCGGCCGTCCAGCGCCACCTGGGTAGGCTCGGGGCCGTCATGCGTGGCCTGCTCCGGGGCGCCCGCGATGGGAATATCCAGTCCCTTCCGGATTCGTATCTTCCGAACCATTGCTAGACGACGGCAGCTAGGGGGTGCGAGTCATCGCGCGTCTAGCGCGAGCTTGTGCACCTTGTGGCAGGTCGAGCACTTGAGGTCGTCGAAGGCAATGGTCGTGTCCTGGAAGCGGGGATGCTCGGTTTGTCTTTCGGAATGACAGCCGTAGCAGATCGCAGTCTGCTGTTCCTTGTCTTTCATGCGGTCGGTTTCGGTATGCAGCGAATGGCAGATCGAGCACGTCACGGACGGTTTGTCGTGCGCGCTTCCGAGAAAAACGACCGCTCTTTTTCCGCCCGCTCCCGGGGCGTGGCAGGCGAGACAGGCGTCCACCTGAGCATCCCTGGACGAGGCTTCGGCGTCTTTCCCGTGCAACAGCATGGACGGAAAGCCCTTGCCCCCGTGCGCCCGGGATACGTGGAAACTGCCTGGTCCATGACAATCCTCGCAGCCGTGCTTGGCCATGGGGTTGCTTTCGCCGTGTAATCCGGCCTGGATAGTCCTAATCTTCTCCCCTGAGTGACAAACCAGACAAGACTTGGTGCCTTCTTTGGTGTAGATCGGTTTGCGCTTCACGTCCTTCGCCTGTGCCATAGGAATAATCAATGCAAACATCAGGCAAATAGGTGGCATATGTTGTTGAACGCGCTTGAGAGTCATCAGTACGTTTTCCATAAACAGAGATTAGATTCGTCAGCTTACTTCTCTATCTAGTTATTTTTCCCGGAGCGGCCGAAAACCTTCCGTCAATTGACGGCCAGTCGGTAGATGCGACGGCTCACATAATGGTTGTAAGCGCCACCGACCACGCCCAGCGCGTATAATAGTACTGAAGATATTTTCCTGCCACAGAAAGGACTGCAGAACTTATTCGTCGAGGAGCAGGTGCCGTATCGGGTCACATTTTGCTTCGGCTCGGCTACTTCCGAGTCCGCCAGCGTTTTGTTCTCCTTGATATGGATACGGTGTGGGACGATCTCACCCATCAATCGCGGCGCGATCTCGACGGCGGCCGACTTGCGGCATTTTTCTATCGGCGAACAACGCCTGGCCGATGCTAACCCGATCGCCCTCCTGTACGCGCATGGTGGGCTTCAAGCCTACGTAGTCGTCGCCGAGGAGCGCCACCGATGACATCGGCCGGGCGGCGTGAATGGATTGTCGGGGGGCGCAATCGGAATGTCCAGGCCCTTTCTTACGGTTATCAGCATTCCATTGACTCGTTATTCACTCGGTGCGGTCGCGTGGGGCAACGATTCTCCAGGTCTATTTGCGCATGCAGCGACGAACGAAGTCGTCGCGGAGGTATCGTCGCACGGCGCCGCAGCTCCCGCGTGCGAGTGATGCGCGCAACCGCATGCTCGAATCGGCGGCAGCGTGGCTCGAAACGCCCCCCATCCGCGCCGGAGCGCGGCCGGGCCAGGGCGTTGGCGCACGGATCAGGCTCCGCTCGCGTCGTACGAAAACAGGTGTTCTTGTATGCCGTTCTTGAGCAGCACAAGCTTTTTGATTCGGAATCCGATGAGCAGTCCCTCCAGCACCTTGGGTGGGTAACGCGCACCCTCCCGCGTGGCGGGGCCGGAAGCGTATCGAATGTGTTCTTCCGAGAGAATATCTATGGTCGCCGGCCTATCGGCAATCTTTCCGTGCTGAGACATGAGGAAGTAGATCCAGGTCCTCTCCCGGCTGCACGCCGACAGCTGCGCGGTCACGATGCGCAGATTTTCCGGCGACAGATAGTCGAGATAGTCCCAGGCGAGAATAAGATCGTAACGTACGTCTTTGCCGCCGCTGTCCGGCAGCATAGCGGCGAAATCCGATGCCGACAACGGCCGCTGCGGTCCCGCGCCGAACAGCAAGGTGCAGAGACTGTCGGGAAAATTGTTGAAGAACAAGCGTGCCTTGAATCGACTGAAGAATCGCAGTTTTCTTTCCGTCGGCGGACCCAAATCCAAAACCGTACTTCCCGGTGCCTGGCCCAGTCGCTCGGCAACGAGAGGAACGATTCCGGTACCAAGACGTTGCGATTGATAACGGTCCTGCGCGTCCTGGTTGTTGATATCTAACGCGGCGTTTGAAATGACGACACCTTAGTTGGTTGTTGACATGCCCACGCGCTTTACTTCCGTGACATTGTCCTTGTCGCTCTGGGTGGATACTTTCGGTTTGGCGGACGTTTGACTCTCGCCCATCTCCATCTCCACCGAGCCCTTGAATTTCGCACCGTCCTCCAGGACCACGCGCGGAGCTTTGATGTTTCCCTGCACGCGTCCGGAACTGGTGATTATGATCCTTTCACTCGCGGTCAGGTCTCCCACGACTTTACCCTCGACGGATATACTCATGGCGTTGACGTTGGCCTGTACGACGCCATCGGAACCTACGACCACGTTGTTCTTCGGCAGGCTGAGCGTGCCTTCGACTTTACCGTGGACTACGAGGTCTTCATTTCCCGATATATCGCCTTTGATCTGGATTGAAGGGCCGATCGACGCCGCCTGGCGGGACGAAGGCCGACCTACAGAAGGGGATGAATCGATGCGGGTATCGCTGCTCATAACAGGGGTCTCCGATTGTGTTTCTTCGTCAACGGTCTTTTTCCACATGCTCATACCGTGCCTCCGAGGTTTCATGCAGATGGTAATATCATAACGTTATTTCTTAAGGATTGTGACCCTGCGGCGTCGTCCGCCGCGACAAATGGCGGCGCTGGCCAGGTCAGACAACCGTCCTCATGCGTCCGCCCACGGGCGCTGCTCCGAAACTGAGATTGTGGGACCGTCCTGGAAGGCATGCATTTTGGTGCTAAACAGCGATCCCTGCAAGTGCAATCTGAGGTTCTCGAATCCGCGGCCGGCGGCCGCGTGCGCGGTGTTCGCCGGTGGCCGGCTGCACCCGAACCGCGGTGTCCGCGATCGTTCGCGGCGCAAGAACTTCCGGTTTCGAGCCGATTCCAGCGTTGCTGTACAATGGCAAGGCGCGCACACGAAGGGGAGGCAGCACAATGAAAGCGATGATCCTGGCCGCCGGAAAAGGCACCCGCGTCAGGCCGTTGACCTACGAAATGCCCAAACCGATGATCCCCATACTGGGCAAGCCGGTGATGGAATACCTGGTCGAAGACCTTGCCCGTCACGGCATTCGAGAGATCATGGTCAACGTCAGCCATCTTCCCGATCAAATCGAACGCTACTTCGGCGATGGACGGCGCTGGGGGGTCAGTATCGGATACTCCTTCGAAGGACACGTGGATCAAGGCGCGGTCGTCGGCACCCCGGTAGGGTCCGCGGGCGGGTTGAAAAGGATCCAGGACTTCAGTGGGTTCTTTGACGACACCTTTGTCGTCGTCTGCGGCGACGCCCTTATCGATCTCGACGTCACGACCGCGGTGCGCCGGCACTGGCAGAAAGGCGCCGCAGCCAGCCTCTGCGTGCACAAGGTACCGCAGGCGCAGGTGCCGAATTACGGGGTCGTCGTCTGCGATGAAGATCAACGGATTATTTCGTTCCAGGAAAAACCTTCCGTTAACGAAGCGCGATCGAATCTCGTCAATACCGGGATTTACATTTTCGAGCCGGAAATACTGGACCTGATTCCTTCCGACAAGACTTACGACATCGGCAGCCAGCTGTTCCCCAGCATCCTCGACAAGGGACTGCCGTTCTACGCCGTTAACGAACCGTTCAACTGGATCGATATCGGGCGCTTGAGCGACTACTGGGAGGCGAATCAACAGATCATGCAAGGGAAGCTGCGCGACGTGCAAATGCCGGGTCGTGAGGTGCAGCCCGGAATATGGACGGGACTCAATGTGTCCGTGGAGTGGGGAGATCTCGATATCATCGGGCCGGTTTACATTGGCAGCAGCTCACGCATCGAGAGCGGCGTCAAGATCACCGGTCCGACGTGGATCGGCCACGGTTGTTACGTCCAGAGTGGTGCGGAGATATCGCGCAGTATTTTGTTTGATTACACCCGCATATCTTCAGCCGGATGCATCAAGGATTCGGTCGTGTCCGGGCGCCATTGCGTCGACAAGGAGGGCAACCCGATACACGAAGCCGAGTCGGCGATCGAGTGGGTGGGGGACGCGCGCGCCTCCGCACAGCCCGTCAGTATTGCGGCAACAAGGCACGGCTAGCCCCGCGATTCGCTTTGCGGCCGCGGTTGCTCAGGAAACCGCGCGCTGAGACAAGAGCTGGTTTACGCGCCGGACGTACGACGCAGGTTCCTTGAGATGCGCGCCCTCGCTGAGCGCCGCCTGGTCGAACAGCACGTGCGCCCAGTCCTCGATTTCCCGGCTTTCGGGGTCCAGTCCGTGGATCAACGGGTGGTCCGGATTCAGCTCCAGGATGGGCTTGTGTTTGGGCGCTGCCTGGCCCACGGACTCCAGAATGCGCTCCAGATTTGCCCCCAAGTCGTGCTCGTCCGCGACCAGGCACGCCGGCGAATCGGTCAAGCGGCGGCTGATGCGTACGTCCTTGACCTCCTGCTGCAGTATCTCCTTGAAGCGCTTCAATAAGGCGTCAAACTCGTCCACCTTTTCAGCCGGCGCACTCTGGTCGATATCCTCCAGATCCAGGGCGCCCTTGGCCACGGACTTCAGGGGTTTGTCGTTATATTCCGTCAAGTGATTCACGACCCACTCGTCGATGGGGTCGGAGAGAAGCAGCACTTCGATGGCGTTTTTTCTGAACACTTCCAGGTGGGGGGACTGATTGGCCGCGCCGTAACTGTCTGCGGTGAGGTAATAAATGGCCTTCTGATTGGCGGGCATGCGGTGGACGTAATCGTCCAGGGATACCGTTTGTTCGGCGCCGTCCTGTTTGGTGCTGGCGAATCGCAGCAGTTTCGAAATCGCCACGCGATTGTCGATGTCTTCGATGACGCCCTCCTTGAAAACGCGGCCGAACTGCTCCCAGAACGTCTCGTATTTCTCCGCTTCCTTGTCAGCGAGACGCTTGAGCTCCGCCAGGACCTTCTTTACGGCACCGGATCGAATCTTGTCGATATCTCTGTTCTTCTGCAGGAATTCGCGGGAGACGTTGAGGGGTAGATCTGCGGAATCGACAACACCGCGAACGAATCGGAGGTACGCAGGCATGAGATGCTGTGCGTCATCCATGATAAATATGCGGCGCACGTAGAGCTTGACGCCGTGGCGGCGATCTCGGTCCCAGAGATCGAACTGGGCCTTCGCGGGGATGAACAGCAGTATCGTGTATTCGAGTTTTCCCTCGACGCGGTTATGGATCACCGCCAAAGGGGGTTCCGGATCGTACGAGACGGTGGTGTAAAACGTCTGATATTCCTCCGGCGATACCTCTTTCTTATTGCGCGTCCACAGGGCCAGGCCCTTGTTGACCGTTTCCCATTCCTCGTCCGCGGCCTTTTTCTTTGTGTCTTTCTCATCGGCCTTGGGCATCCGTATCGGCAGGGAGATATGATCGGAGTACCTTCCGACGATATTTCGCAGCCGATGCAGATCCAGAAACTCCTTCTGGTCGGTGCGCAGCCACAGCGTGACGTCGGTGCCACGAGTTTTCTTCTCTATTTTTTCCACCGTGTAGTTGCCGCTACCGTCCGATTCCCAGCGTACGCCTTCTTCGGCCGGCTGCCCCGCCTTGCGCGTGGTCATGACCACACTGTTCGCGACCATGAAGACGGAATAGAAACCCACACCGAACTGCCCAATCAGATTGGCATCTTTGACTTGATCGCCGGTCAGCGCCTCGACGAATTCCTTGGTGCCGGAGCGTGCGATGGTGCCGATGTTCTCGATGACCTCGTCGCGGGTCATGCCGATGCCGTTGTCCGAGACCGTAATGGTCTTGTTCTTCTTGTCCACATCGATGCGGATCGCCAAATCGGCGTCGGCTTCGAACAGGCCCTTGTCTGTCAGCGCCGCGAATCGAAGCCGGTCGGCGGCATCGGAGGAGTTGGAGATCAACTCGCGGAGAAAGATTTCCTTGTCGCTGTACAGCGAATGGATCATCAGATACAGCAATTGCTGCACTTCGGTCTCGAATTTATGGGTCTCTGTAGCGCTCATGATCATTCGGTGGATACGATTGGTTTTGCCTCGAGCGGGGTCCGCCCCCTGCCTGACAGCGCGCCGCCTTCGCCTTGGACGCGACCTGCGGCACGCTCATGTCGTCAATATGGAGAGGAATTCGCCCGATTCAAGGGGTCGTCGCTCCGGTTTCCCTCAGCTCCGCCGCCTGCAGGGTGTTTTCCAGCAACGACGCCACGGTCATCGGACCGACGCCGCCGGGTACCGGCGTGATCCAGGCGGCGCGGCGGCGTGCGGGCTCGAAGTCGACGTCACCGACGAGGCTGCCGTCGGCAAGACGGGTGATGCCGACGTCGACGACGATCGCCCCGGTCTTGATCCAGGAGCCCTCGACGAAGCGGGGTTTTCCCAACGCTGCCACCACCAGATCTGCCGCCGCGACCTTGTCTTCCAGCCCCCGCGTGCGGCTGTGGCAGACGGTGATCGTCGCCCCTGCGTGCATGAGCTCCAACGCCATGGGTCGGCCGACGATGTTGGAGCGCCCGAGAACAACGGCGTCCATGCCGGTGACGGTGACCCCGATGTGTCGCAGCAGGGTCATCACCCCGCGCGGGGTGCAGGGCCGCAGTCCGGTTCGCCCCAGCATCAGGCGACCAACATTGCAGGGGTGGAATCCATCGACGTCCTTGGTCGGCTCGATGCCGTCGGTGACCGTATCGCTGTCTATGTGGGAGGGGAGCGGCAATTGGACCAAGATGGCATCGATGATTTCGCTGTGATTCAGATCATCGATGCGCGCCAGCAACTCCGCTTGCGTCGTCGTATCGGGGATTTCGAGGACCGTAGACTCGATCCCGCAGCGTTCGCAGGCTCTGAGCTTGTTGCGCACATAGATTTTCGACGCCGCATCTTCGCCCACACGGATGACCGCCAGCCCCGGGGGCCGCAGCGCACGTGTGCGACGCGCGTCGACGCGCGCTTTCACTTGATCCAAAATCCTTTGGGAGACCTGTTTTCCGTCGATGATTCCCGCGCTCATAGCCGTTCGCTTATTCTTGATGTTGTTGCAGGTTTATCGTCCAATCCCGCGCGTTGACGGGGTCTGGGGCAGCGCGTATATTCCGATTGCCACCGGATACCCGATGTCGAGAACCGCGTATTGTACATAGTTCCAGCGCGCGCGTGCGCTTGCCGTCCGCGGCTGTCGCTTTGCGTATCCTGTGCCGGTTTTCGCCCGGGGTATGGCGCAGTCTGGTAGCGCACCTGCTTTGGGAGCAGGGAGTCGGGGGTTCAAATCCCTCTACCCCGACCAGATGGTCCCGGACACTGAGTGCGGATACATTTTTTCCGTAATCTGTTCAACACAATGAGCGCCCGTAGCTCAATTGGATAGAGCAACGGCCTTCAAGCGGCGACGGCTGTCGACCGCAGGAGCCTGCGGAGGGAAAAGGAACCTTCGCAGTGGAGGGCACTGTATCGGTAGACCCTTAACGCTAACGACGATGGCAATACCGAGGAAACCGTACGGCGAGAATACTCGCGAAAGCTGAGGGGTAACGCCTCGGAGGCAGCGAACTCCGCGGAATCCGTAGAGACTATACGTGCCCCGCCTGAGATGGCGAAGATATAGTCCAGACCACGCAGGGGGCGAGCGCCTGTCGCTGTTTCCGTCCCCCGCAGCGAAAGCTGTAGTGGTAAGCTAAGCCGTAGGTTACAGGTTCGAGTCCTGTCGGGCGTACCAAATATAACCTGCAAAATCGGGCGTGGACTTCGCGACCACTGTGGTATCGCGGGCCCCTGCTTGAGAGTCTGGTGAGCGTAGCTCAGTGGTAGAGCACAGGATTGTGGCTCCTGCGGTCGTGGGTTCGACTCCCATCGCTCACCCCAAACGTGGCTGCGCGGTGAACGGTGCGCCTGCAGCACAAAATCGGCGGGCAGCGGTGTTCAGCGCTGCGGAAACGACACAGACCGGGCCGTTAGCTCAGTTGGCAGAGCAGCTGACTCTTAATCAGCGGGTCGTAGGTTCGAGCCCTACACGGCCCACCAAGTGTGTCGGTGCAACTTTGCACCTGCGCCGAACGACGATCAGAGTGGATTCGCGCGCGAAAGTGGCGGAACTGGTAGACGCGCTGGTTTTAGGTGCCAGTGGGGCAACCCGTGGGAGTTCGAGTCTCCCCTTTCGCACCACGACGGCGTTGCGGCGCGCACGGCCAATCCCGAACCTACAACATCGTTGGGAGACGGAATGCGAGTATCGGTAGAGACCACGGGAGAAATCGGTCGCAAGATGACCGTGGCAATACCTGCGAATGAAGTGGAGCAAGAAATCGCGGCACGCCTGAAACGCCTGTCGAAAACGGCCCGGCTGCCGGGCTTCCGGCCGGGAAAAGCACCGCTGAAGATTATTGAAGCCAAATACGGTGCCCAGCTGTTCCACGAAGTGGCCGGTCAGCTCATCGAGAGCAGCTTGCGCGACGCGCTGACGCGTGAGGGCCTGCACCCGGCAGGGGGGCCGGAGATTGAGCCGAAGTCACTGGGGCGGGGCAGCGACCTTGAATACGTCGCCAGTTTCGACGTGTTTCCCGAGATCAAGAAGCTGGATCTGCAGGGCGTGAGCATAGCACGGCCGGTGTGTGAGGTGTCGGAAGCGGACGTGGACGCAACCCTGGAAACCATGCGCCAGCAACGCGCGGATTGGCGAGCCGTGCAGCGACCGGCCGCCGACGGTGACCGAGTGCGCATGAATTTTCACGGCACCGTAGAGGGAGAGGAATTCGGCGGCAACACCGCCGAGGACTACGCGGTCGTCCTCGGCGAGGGAAATATCCTGGCGGAGTTCGAACAGGGCCTGCGGGGGGCGGAGGCGGGGACGCAGCGGCGCGTGAGCGTGGCCTTCCCCGAGGGCTTCCCCAACGAGGCGGTGGCCGGGAAGCAGGCGGAGTTCGAAATCGACGTGGTGGAGGTGGCGGAAGCGGTGCTGCCTCCGCTGGATGAGGCGTTCGCCCGCGCTTTCGGCGTCTCCGACGGCAGCGTGGACAAGATGCGTCAGGAGGTGCGGGACAACCTTGCGCGCGAGGTCGAGGACCGGATCGGGCGTCTCATGCGCGAACGAGTCATGGAGGCGCTTATGGAGGCCAACCGGATCGAGCTTCCCCGGGCGCTGGTGCGCGAGGAAGTGCAAAATCTGGTCCAGTCCGAGGCGTCGCTGCGGGCGCAACGCGGCGTCACCGTTGCGGAGAAGTCGGATCCGGGCAAATTCGAGGCCGAGGCCAGGCGGCGTGTGGCCCTTGGCCTCATCGTCTTCGAGATTGTGCAGGCGCACAAGCTCAAGCCGGACCCGAACCGGGTGCGCAGGAAAGTCGAGCAGTTGGCGGCGGCGTACCAGGATCCGCAGGCGCTAATACAATGGTACTACGGCGATCGGAAGCGCCTGCAGCAGATGGAATCACTGGTTCTCGAGGAACAGGTCGTCGAAACCTTGCTGGAATCGGCGGCGATCGAAGATCAGCCCACCGCTCTGGACGGGTTGATGTCCAGGCCGGTGTCAACCAATATATAGTGTAGGAGACAGGCAATCATCATCTATGAACGAAAACGCTGCAAAATCGGGTCATACTCCTAGAGCAATCGGTCTCGTGCCCATGGTCATCGAGAGCACGGGGCGCGGCGAGCGTGCTTTCGATATCTATTCACGCATGCTCAAGGAACGGGTCGTGTTTCTGGTCGGCGCGGTAGACGACCATATGGCCAACCTCATCGTCGCCCAACTGTTGTTTCTGGAGTCGGAAAATCCCGACAAAGACATTCACCTGTACATCAACAGTCCCGGCGGAGCGGTGAACGCCGGGTTGGCAATATACGACACCATGCAGTTCATCAAACCTGACGTCAGCACGGTGGTCGTGGGCCAGGCCGCGAGCATGGGCGCTTTGATTCTTGCGGGCGGGGCAAAGGCCAAACGGCACACGTTGCCGCATGCGCGCATCATGATTCATCAACCGTGGGGCGGTTTTCAGGGGCAGGCAACCGATATCGAGATTCATGCCAACGAAATTTTGCGGATTCGCGAACGCTTGAACGAGATTCTGGTAAAGCACACTGGACAATCCATGGAAACCATATCGCGCGATACCGACCGGGATTTTTTCATGGGCGGTGAAGAGGCGGTGGAGTACGGCCTCATCGATTCGGTGATCAGCAACAGGGAGGCCTAAAAAAGCCTGTTTTTGGTGTTTTCGAGGTTGCAAAATTTTTCAGGAACCTGCAATCTTTAGAGGCCTCGGGCGAGGTTCAGGACGATGGCAGACGACAAACACGACGGCAAAAGCGAGAAACTTCTATACTGCTCCTTCTGCGGGAAGAGTCAGCATGAGGTGCGCAAACTCATCGCGGGTCCATCGGTTTTCATCTGCGATGAGTGCGTCGAGCTCTGCAACGACATCATCCGCGAAGAGGTTCAAGAAGGACTCGAAGAGGCGGACGCGCAAAGCAAGTTCCCCAAACCCAACGACATACGGCAGATACTCGACGAGTATGTGATCGGGCAGCAGGATGCAAAGAAAGTCCTATCGGTCGCGGTCTACAATCACTACAAACGCATCGAGAACGAGGACAAGGTCGGGGACGTCGATATTTCCAAGAGCAATATCCTGCTCATCGGGCCCACCGGATCCGGAAAGACCCTGTTGGCGGAAACCCTTGCGCGTCAATTGAACGTACCGTTCACCATCGCGGACGCTACCACGCTGACGGAAGCGGGCTATGTCGGTGAGGATGTGGAGAACATCATCCAAAAGCTGTTGCAGAAGTGCGACTACGACATAGAGAAGGCACAGATAGGCATCGTCTACATCGACGAGATCGATAAGATCTCCCGCAAGTCGGATAATCCTTCGATCACGCGGGACGTGTCCGGAGAAGGGGTACAGCAGGCTCTGCTCAAACTGATCGAGGGCACCGTCGCCTCGGTGCCTCCGCAGGGCGGCCGCAAGCACCCGCAACAGGAATTTCTGCAGGTGGATACCCGCAACATCCTGTTCATATGCGGCGGCGCATTCTCCGGTCTGGAGAAAATCATCCAGGATCGTTCAGAGAAAAGCAGCATCGGTTTCGGCGCTGAAATCAAGAGCAAGTCGGACGGCAGAAACGTCGGCGAGGTCCTGCGCGAGCTCGAACCCGAGGATCTGATCAAATACGGTCTGATCCCGGAATTCGTAGGCCGTTTGCCGATTGTGGCGACTTTAGACGAACTCGACGAAGACGCCTTGGTTTCGATCCTGACGGAACCGAAAAACGCCCTGGTGAAGCAGTACCAACGGTTGCTGAAGCTCGAAGGCGTGGATCTCGAAATTCGCGAGGACGCTTTGCGCGCGGTGTCGAAAAAGGCCATGGATCGAAAGACCGGTGCTCGAGGCTTGCGTTCGATACTGGAAACGGCGTTACTGGATACGATGTACGAACTTCCGTCCATGGAGGGCGTGAAAAAAGTCATTGTCGATGCGAGCGTCATTACAGAAGGTGCGCGTCCGTTGTACATCTACGAAGAGGCCAGTCAGAAGAAGGCCTTTACGCACTGATTTCCGCGGCAATCGAAGCGCCCGCCTCCCCGTTCAGGCCGGGACGGCCTCTTTCCCCTTGTTTTTTCTGGAGTTGAATTCTCCCTGTTTACACCCCATAGTTAGGTTGGAGGCGCGGCGACGGCCTTCAGCATACGGCGGGTGTTTCCCTCGGTCTCAGTTTTTCAACGAATCTCAGGTATCGGCATGACTGACACGAACGAATTATCGAACGTCGAATCTCCCATCCCGGCTCTGCCGTTGCGGGACGTTGTGGTGTTTCCACACATGGTGATCCCGTTGTTCGTGGGACGCCGCAAATCGATAGTCGCCCTGGAGAGATCCATGGAGATGGGCAAACATATTCTACTCGTGGCGCAGAAAAACGCCGCGGACGACGACCCCAAGGCTGAGGACATCTATCGCGTCGGCACGGTCGCCAGCATTCTGCAGCTGTTGAAGTTGCCGGACGGCACCGTAAAGGTCCTGGTGGAGGGCGAGCAACGCGTGCGCGTCACCGACTACGTCGAGACGGAACAGATGTTCAGCGTGAACGTGACATCGCTTGCTTCGGTGGACATGAACGAGCGCGAAGGAGAGGTTCTCATTCGCACGGTGCTCACCGAGTTCGATCAGTACGTCAAGCTCAACAATAAGATTCCACCCGAGATTCTGACTTCATTGTCAGGTATAGACGACCCCGGGCGTCTCGCCGACACGATCGCGGCGCACCTGAGCCTCAAGATCGAGGACAAGCAACACATATTGGAAATGACCGATACCCGAGCTCGGTTGGAGCACATTCTGGGCGTCATGGATTCCGAGATCGACTTGTTGCAGGTAGAGAAAAAGATTCGCGGGCGCGTTAAAAAGCAGATGGAAAAGAGTCAGCGCGAATACTATTTGAACGAGCAGATGAAGGCCATCCAGAAGGAATTGGGCGAAATGGAAGACGGCCCCAACGAGATCGAGGAGTTGGTCAAGAAGATCGAAGAAGCCGGAATGCCCAAGGAGGCGAAGGAAAAAGTCGAAGCGGAGTTGAAGAAGCTGAAGATGATGTCGCCTATGTCGGCGGAGGCGACGGTCGTTCGCAATTACATCGATTGGCTCATTCAGGTGCCCTGGAAGAAAAGATCCAAGGTGCGAAAAGACCTGGTGCTGGCCGAACGCATACTTGAAGAGGACCATTACGGCCTGGAAAAGGTCAAGGAGCGAATCCTTGAATACCTCGCGGTGCAGCAGCGCATCAAGAAGATAAAGGGGCCAATTCTGTGCCTGGTTGGACCTCCGGGTGTAGGCAAGACGTCTCTGGGGCGGTCCATCGCGCGGGCGACGAACCGAAAGTTCGTACGCATGTCGCTGGGAGGTGTTCGTGACGAGGCGGAAATTCGCGGTCACCGCCGCACCTACATCGGATCGCTGCCCGGCAAGATCATCCAGAACATGTCAAAGGTGAAAACCAAAAACCCGCTGTTCATGCTCGACGAAGTGGACAAGATGTCCATGGATTTCCGCGGCGATCCGTCCTCCGCGCTGCTCGAGGTCCTGGATCCGGAACAGAACCATACATTTGTCGATCATTACCTGGAGGTCGATTACGACCTGTCCGAGGTGATGTTCATCGCCACGGCAAACACCCTGAACATACCTCCGCCGTTACTGGACCGCATGGAGGTGATCCGGCTTTCGGGATACACCGAAGACGAAAAGATCAACATCGCGGTCAAGTATCTCGTCCCCAAGCAGCGAAAGAACAACGGCTTGAAAGAGGAGGAGGTGTCGATTTCGAAGCCCGCGCTGTACGACATCGTGCGCTACTACACGCGTGAGGCGGGCGTGCGCGGATTGGAGCGAGAGATTTCGAAAAGTTTTCGCAAGGTGGCGAAAGAACTGTTGCTGCAAACGTCAAAGAAAAAGATCTCGATCAACCCGCGCAATCTCGGTCGATATCTGGGTGTACGACGTTTCCGTTACGGCAAAACCGAAGACAAGAATCAGGTGGGCCAGGTGACCGGCCTGGCGTGGACCGAGGTCGGCGGAGAGCTGCTGACCATCGAGTCGGTGATCTTCTCCGGCAAGGGTAAGCAGATCTACACCGGCAAGCTCGGCGACGTCATGCAGGAATCCATTCAGGCGGCGCTGAGCGTGGTCCGCAGTCGCGCGGAACGCTATGGCATCGATCCGCAGGAGTTTTTCCATACGCACGATTTCCACGTGCACGTTCCCGAAGGCGCCACCCCGAAGGATGGTCCGAGCGCCGGTATCGGCATGTGTACCGCGTTGCTTTCCGCGATCACCGGTATCCCCGTGAAGTCTGATGTCGCCATGACCGGCGAAATCACGCTGCGCGGCGAGGTGTTGCCTATCGGCGGACTGAAGGAAAAACTGCTGGCGGCGCATCGCGGTGGCGTCAAGACCGTAATCATTCCTCATGAGAACGAAAAGGATCTCACCGAGATACCCAAGAACATCAAAGATCAGTTGGTCGTTAAGCCGGTGCGATGGATCGACGAAGTGCTGGAGATCGCATTGGAGCGACCGCCGAATGTCAAGCCGGATAAGAAAGAAAAGTCGGGTGGAAAAAGTTCTACCAAGAAAGTGTCTGAAAGTCCCGCCGAGAAACCCGTGACGACGCACTGACAATTGATTAAAATCCGTGCCAGAATCGGCTCATAGCCGTTTGTTTTCATTGGTAAAGAAAGGCGGTCGTCGCAGTTGTGAACGGAAACGGACTTCCCGGTGCCGCTGACGGGTTTTCTTGACACCCGTGGGGGGCGCTTGTATAAATCCCGCTCTGGAAGAATCGTGTGTATCTTGGGAGCGGCTCTTTTTACCTGGGCCGGTATCTATCCTTTACGTTTTTACCTTTTCACCGCATCAAACTAAAAAAGAGGAGTAACCGTGAATAAGGCGGAATTGATTGATATGGTCGCTTCATCGGCGGACCTTTCGAAGGCATCAGCAACTAACGCCGTCGACGCCGTGCTCAGCGGCATTACCAAATGCCTGCAACAGGGCGACTCGGTGACGTTGGTTGGTTTCGGGACTTTCTCCGTGAGCGAGCGCGCCGCGCGCACCGGGCGCAACCCCCGCACCGGGGAGGCGATAACCATACCGGCCTCAAGAAGCCCGAAGTTCAAGGCGGGTAAGGCCCTCAAGGATGCCATGAATTGAGTAATCGCGTTTGTCGTTTCTACATTGAGGGTGCTTAGCTCAGCTGGGAGAGCGTCGCCCTTACAAGGCGAAGGTCGGGGGTTCAAACCCCTCAGCACCCACCACGATAAGCAGCGAATGTGGAGCGGTAGTTCAGTTGGTTAGAATACCGGCCTGTCACGCCGGGGGTCGCGGGTTCGAGTCCCGTCCGCTCCGCCACTATCTGGTTGATTTCGAGGGCGAATCCCGTAGCCCTTTTCAACATTGTTCCTGCTACAGCTGCAGCGTCCGACGAAGCGGCTCCCCGGTGAATCGATGACCCGGACACAACATCGTCTTCGACCGTATTCGATTCCGGCGGTGATCATTCAGCTGAGAAAAACATCCCCATGTTAACGGAAATTCGCAGTCGGGCGACCGGCTGGATCGCATGGTTTATCGTCATCCTGATCAGCATCCCTTTTGCATTGTGGGGGGTCAATCAGTATTTCGAAGGTCCGAGCTCAGTGGCCGTAGCGCTCGTCGACGGCGAAGAAATCGATCAGCAGAGCTATCGCTATGCCCTCGAAGAACGGCGCGCGGCCGTGAGCCGTTTATTCGGCTCCAATGTGAACCCGGATGTCGCGAACAGTCCGGAGTTCAAAAGGGCCGTATTGAACGGCCTGATCGATCAGATACTGTTACAGGAGTATGCGGAGACGCGCGGTTACCGGATCGGCGACGAACAGCTGAATCGATTCATTCGCTCGTCGCCGCAATTCCAGAGAGACGGAGCGTTTGCACCGGATCTCTACGAAAGCGCGGTGCGCACGCTCGGTCTGAGACTCGGAGATTACGAACGCCGACTGCGTCAACAGCACACCATAGATCATATTCGCATCGGCTTCGCGGACTCCGCCATGAGTACCGACGAGGACTTGCAGCATGTGCTCCGGTTGGTACTGCAGCGCAGAGAGTTCGACTTCGCGACGATAAACGCGGAAAAATTCCGTAACGAAGTCGAGATTGCCGACTCGGAGGTTCGGCAGCAGTACGAGGAGAATTCCGAACTGTATCAGACTCCGGAACAGATCAAGGTGCAGTACGTGATCCTCTCGGTATCGGATCTTGCCGAGGACGTCACCGCCGGTGAAGAGGAACTCCGCCAGGCGTACCAGACCAATCGAGACCGTTTTCGGGTACCGGAGCAACGCAGAGTCAGTCACATTCTGATCGCAGTCAAGGAGGACGCCACGAAGGAAGCGGCCGACAGTGCACTCGAAAAAGCGCGCTCACTCGCCGAGCAGGCGCGGGAAGGGGCGGATTTCGCGCAACTCGCAGAGGAAAACTCGGACGATCCCGGGTCGGCGTCGAAGGGCGGTGATTTGGGCGTTATCGCCAAAGGGGCCATGGTGCCGCCGTTCGAAGAGGCGGCTTATGCCCTGGAAAATGGAGAAGTCAGCGACCCCGTGAAAACCCGCTTCGGATACCACGTGATAAAGGTTACGCAAATAACTCCCGAGTCGGTGAAAACTTTCGACGAAGTTCGCGCGCAAATCGAAAAGGAAGAGAAGAAGCGCTTGGCCGAGTCCCGATTCATAGAACACGCGGAAACGTTTCGTAACCTGGTCTATGAACAACCGGAAAATCTCGCGCCGGTAGTGGAGACATTGGGTCTGGCCGTGCAAACGTCGGACTGGTTTTCGCGCGATACCGGTACCGGCGTCGCTGCGAATCCACGATTCAGGGAAGCGGCGTTTGCCGACGACGTCTACCTGGAAGGCCTCAACAGCGAGACCATCGAGCTCGACGTCAACACTTTGGTGGCGCTCCGTAAACTCGAAGTGAGGCAGGCTACTCCGATCCCCTTGGAGTCGGTGCGAGAGCAGATCGAGGAATCACTGCGGCAGGAGCGCGTGCGCGAAAGCATATTGCAGCTCGGCGAGGAGCTGGTCGATTCTCTGCAGCAGGGAGAAGACTGGGACGCGGTGATACAAAAACACGATTTGCAATCCGCTACCGCGAATATCACAAGGTTGCAGCAACAGCCGGAACCGGACCGGACGATCGTAGAGGCTGTATTCCGGGCGCCGCGGCCGGCCGGGGACCGCCCGATCTACGGAGGGAGCCTTACTCCGGAGGAAGAGTACACCATCTACCGTTTGCGCCGTGTGACGGACGGGGATCCATCGAGTGCCGACGAGGAGACCCTGGAGCGCTTCCGGTCGCTTCTGACCCGGCGTCGGGGCTACGACTACTTTCTCAGTTACCAGCAAGGATTACGCGAGTCGGCCGAGATCACGATATTCCAGGATCAACTCTAGCCTGCAGGCTAGCGCTGTAGCGCCCGCGGACATCGCTGAGAGACGGCGATGGTGCCATACTGCGGTGTCGCCGCGCCTTACTCCAAGAACCGATCGCTCATGCCCATCATGTTGAAACCGGCGTCGACATACGTGATTTCACCGGTGATTCCGGAGGCGAGGTCCGAGCAGAGGAAAGCCGCCACGTTTCCGACTTCTTCTATCGTGACGCTTCGACCGAGCGGCACCATTTTCTCGTAATACTCCACCATTTTCTTGAACCCCCGGATACCGGCGGCCGCGAGGGTTCTTATCGGACCGGCGGAAATGGCGTTTACCCGGATGTTATCGGGTCCCAGAGACTGTGCCAGATAACGCACGTTGGCTTCCAGACTGGCCTTCGCCAGCCCCATGACGTTGTAGCCGGGCATCGCGCGCACCGAGCCGATATAGGAAAGGGTGATAAGTGCGCCGTTCCGTCCGGCCATCATGTCTCGACCTGCCTTGGCAAGAGCCGTGAAGCTGAATGAGCTGATATCGTGCGCAACCGCGAATCCTTCTCTGGTGACGGAATCCAGAAACAACCCCTCGAGTTCTTCACGCGGAGCATACGCTACGGAATGAACTATGATGTCGAGACCGTTCCAATAGTTGTCCAATTCAACGAATACATTTTCTATCTGCTCGTCGCTGCTGACGTCACAGGGCAACGCGATATCGGACTCCAGGGCGGCGGCGAATTTCTCCGCCCGCGGCCGCAGCTTTTCCGTTTGATAGGTGAATGCGAGCTCGGCGCCTTCTCGATGCATGGCTTTGGCAATCCCCCACGCGATTGAACGATCGCTTGCGACACCGACGATGAGCGCGCGCTTGTTGGCTAGAAATCCCATCGGTTTCCATCCTCGCTGGTGAAACTTGGTTATAATCGCTGTTCAGACAACTTACTGCACCGTTTTTGTATAACATCGTTTTCGATGTGTCAAAACCGTCGTGGCGTTAGAACGCTTTTTATGTACCGATTGTTAGCGATTTCGCTCGCCTGCGCGTTACCCGCGACTTCAACAGCGACCTGGAACAATCCCTATTCATCGGCAAACGACGGCGAAAACATTCTTTATTCGTCGTTTTCGGAACGTCCCAAACACCTGGACCCGGTGCGCGCATACAGTTCCGACGAATATTCGTTCATCGCGCAGATCTACGAACCTCCTCTGCAATACCATTATTTGAAACGGCCTTACACGCTGGCCCCCTTGACCGCCGTAGACATACCCTCCGTCCGCTACCTCGGCCATAACGGCGACAGCCTTCCCCGCGACGCACC
>CAMYIN010000171.1 GCA_947258495.1 uncultured Gammaproteobacteria bacterium | reverse complement strand
GATATAGCGGGCCAGTCGACGTCCGGATAGGCGGCGTAATGCGCGTTGTAGTTGCCCGTGGCGCCGTTGAGTTTGCCCAGCAAGGAAACTTGTGTGCACTGCGCGAGCTGCCGCCGTAAGCGTGTGACAAAGTTGAACATCTCCTTTCCCAGCGTGGTGGGTGACGCGGGCTGCCCGTGCGTGCGTGCGAGCATCGGTTGATCGGCGTGTCGGTAGGAGAGATCCTCGAGCGCCGCGATGACGGCACCCATCTGTGGAAGCAGTACCGCCTGAAGACCGTGTTTGATCATCAACGCATAGGCCAGGTTGTTGATGTCTTCCGACGTGCAGGCGAAGTGGACGAATTCGCTCACTGCGCGAAGTTCGTCGTTCCCTTCCGTGCGCTCTTTCAGGAAATATTCAACCGCCTTGACGTCGTGATTGGTCTCAGATTCGATCTGTTTGACACGTTGTGCGTCATCTACACCGAGAGAGGCATGGAGCGCTTCGAGTTGTTCGATGGTATCCTTGGTAAAACGTGGAACTTCCTCGATTGACGGTTCCTGCGACAGTGCCAGCAACCAGCGTATTTCAACCTGCACGCGATACTTGATCAGTCCGAATTCGCTGAAAATATTCCGCAGCGGAGCCGTCTTCGCGGCGTATCGCCCGTCCAACGGGGACAGTGCGGTCAACTGGAAGTGCGAGGAGTCGTTGTAGGAATCAGACATTCCGCCGAGAACCGTTCGAATTTACCCTAAATGTCGTCAATCTTGCCGTCACAGCCGCCGCTCCGAAGATATTACCATAGGCGCATATCCGACCCCATGTCGGCTCCGAAGGAGCAACGCGGGGTCTGATGGAGCGCTGGGCTGAGATATCACGCGCCGAGCTGCGTGCACACGCCGCGCATCGTTTCCGCGCGGGCGGCGGATCCCGTCCCGACGTCCTGCTGATCGACGTCGACGGGCAGCGAGCGGTTTTGAAGGATCACAACGCCTGCGACAGTCGTTTCGGCCGAATCCTCGGACCGCTTTTGACGTGGCGCGAGGCAAAGGCTTTGCGAAAACTAGACGGTATAGCCGGTGTACCGAGGCTCTATACCACACCGGACCGCCGTTCCGTGCTCATGGAATACCTGCCGGGGGAGCAGCTGGGCCGTGGGCCGCTCAACGCCGCCGGGGAGGACTTCTTTCGTCGTTTTCATGCCCTGCTGCAGGCCGTGCACGCGCGCGGTGTGGCCCATTGCGATCTGCGCAGCCCCAACAACACCCTGATCGACGAACAGGGCCGGCCCGCGATCGTGGACTTCGTCTCCTGTGTATTTCGCGGCCGGCGATGGAACTTCGCCGCCAACTGGTTGTTCGATCAATTCCGGCTGGTGGACGTCGGCGCGGAAGCCAAGCTGAAAAAACTCGTCGCCCCGGAACTGCTCACCGCGGAAGAAGCGCGCACCCTGCAGGGGAGAACCGCGATCGATCGCGCCGCGCGATGGCTGGGTGGCGGCATTCGCAGGCTGAGCCGGCGATGGCTCACTAGAGACGTGGATTGACGTGCATCAGGCGGCGCAACTGCCCGACGCGTAGCGGGAGCGGGCGTCCCCGGCCACGATGGTACCGCCGCCGAGGCAGCGTTCTCCCGCATAAAACACCACCGCTTGCCCCGGCGTCACCGCCCATTGCGCGGCGTCGAAGCGCACGCTGGCCACGTCCCCGGCGATGTTCTCTATCACGCACGGCACATCGGGCTGACGATAGCGGGTCTTGGCGCAGCATCGATATGGTGACGTCGGCGCCGCGCCGCGCACCCAGTGCAGTCGGTGCGCAGTGAGCGCGGTGCTCATTAAAGCCGGATGGTCGTGGCCCTGCGCCACGTAGAGCACGTTGGCGTCGAGGTCTTTGTCGACCACGTACCACGGCTCGCCGGGGCCACCCACACCAAGCCCGTGGCGCTGGCCGATGGTGTAGTACATGAGGCCGTCGTGACTTCCGAGGCGATGCCCGCCGAGATCGACGATGTCGCCGGGTCTGGGCCCCAGATACCGCATCAGGAATTGCTTGAATCGACGTTCGCCGACGAAACAAATACCCGTGCTGTCTTTCTTGTCGTGCACCGGCAGGCGGTGCCGACGGGCGATCTCGCGCACCTGCGATTTCGTCATGCGGCGTAATGGGAACAGGGTCTGCGCCAACGCACGTTGATCGAGGGTGTGCAGGAAGTAACTCTGATCCTTCGCCGGATCGACCCCCCGCAGCAATCGACGCTGCTCCCCCTGCCGCTCCACGCCGGCGTAATGGCCGGTGGCGATGAGGTCCGCGCCCAGAACGTGCGCGCGGCCGAGAAACTCCTTAAATTTGATTTCCTTGTTGCATACCACGTCCGGGTTGGGGGTGCGTCCCAAGCGGTGTTCGTCGAGGAATACCTGGAACACGCGCTCCCAGTACTCGGCGGAGAAATTCACCGTGTGCAGGGCAATCCCGAGGAGATCGCATACCGACTGGGCGTCGTGTAGATCCGCCGCGGCGGCACAGAAATCGTCGTCGTCCTCCTCCCAGTTCTTCATGAACAGGCCGCTGACCCGGTAACCCTGCCGTTTTAGCAGCAGCGCGGCCACCGCCGAGTCGACCCCTCCGCTCATGCCGACGACGACGTGGCTGTCTTTCTCGCTAATTCCGGCGTTGTTTTCGGGTGCCATCGGGAGAACTACGGGCGCAGCGATGGTGTGCGATATGCGGTGTAGCGTTTCATGCCCAATCAGATCGAGTACAATTATGCGTCCAACGCAAGAGAATACAAGTACGAAGAACCTACTAGAGGAGGATCAGCAATGAAATCCTGGTTGAGGGCTGTATACGCGGTGTTGCTGACGATGGGGTTGAGCAGTCCCCTGTTTGCGGTGACCTGGGACATGCCGACACCGTACGGCGAAACCAACTTTCATACCGTGAACATCAAACAGTTTGCGGAAGACGTCAACGCGGCCACCAATGGCGGCCTGGTCATTAACGTACACAGCGGCGGCTCGCTGTTCAAACATCCGGAGATCAAAAACGCCGTGCGCAGCGGGCAGGTGCCCGCCGGCGAATTTCTGCTCTCCCGCCTCAGCAACGAGAATCCCATCTTCCAAGTGGATTCCATTCCCTTCTTGGCGACCGATTACGGGGCAGCGAAGAAGCTGTGGGCGGCGTCGCGGGAGACCGTGGAAAAACTGCTGGATAAGGAGGGCATGCAGGTGTTGTTTTCCGTACCGTGGCCTCCGCAAGGCATTTATTCGAAGAACAAGCTCGACACCGTGGACGGATTGAAGGGCGTCAAATTCCGCGCCTACAACGCCGCCACCGAGCAATTGGCCAAGCTCGCCGGCGCGGTGCCGACACAGGTGGAAGTGCCGGACATCCCGCAGGCGTTCGCTACCGGCCGGGTCGACGCCATGATCACTTCGCCTTCCACCGGGGCCAATTCCAAGGCGTGGGACTTCGTCTCGTTTTTCTACCATACCCAGGCCTGGCTGCCGAAAAACATCGTCGTGGTAAACAAGGAGACGTTTGCCAAGCTCGATGCCCCCTTGCAACAGGCGGTGCTCGACGCCGCACGGAAAGCGGAAGCCCGCGGCTGGGAAGCCAGCAAGGCGGAGACCGATGCCAAGATCAAGATCCTCAAAGACAACGGCATGCAGGTCCCCGCGCCAAGCGCGGAGTTGATGAGCGGTCTCAAGGAGATAGGCAAGACCATGACCCAGGAATGGATGGCGGCTGCCGGGCCGGACGGTGAAGCCATCATCAAGGCCTTCAACCAGTAACAGAGAACCAGGCGGTGGCTCGCCACCGCCTCGTCAATCGAAGGGGTGCCGATGCGCCGGGCAGTCGACCTCCTCTATCGCCTGGGTGGCTGGCTGGCGGCGTTTTTCATATTGGCGATCGCCGTCATCGTGCTGCTGCAGGTCGGCGCGAATCTGGTAGACGCGATCGCCGCTGCGGTGACCGGCGAAGCCATAGGCCTGGTGATTCCGTCGTACGCCGATTTCGCCGGGTTCTTCCTGGCGGCGTCGTCATTTTTAGCCCTGGCCTACACCCTGCGCAGCGGTGGGCACATACGCGTCAATCTTTTCCTGCGGCGATTGTCCGAGCCCCGGCGACGCTGGGTGGAACTCTGGTGCGCCGGCGTCTCCGCCGGCGTCTCCGCGTACTTCTGCTGGTATGCGTTGCTGCTCACCCTGGAATCCGTCGAATTCGGCGACGTGTCGCCCGGGATGGTGCCGGTCCCGCTTTGGATTCCGCAAGCGGCGATCAGCGTCGGTCTGTTCGTGCTCGCCGTTGCCCTGATCGACGAGTGCGTGGCCATTGCCCGCGGCAAACGGCCGTCCTACCGCGGCGATTCCCGTCGAACTCCTTCGGGCTGACGACCGCATGGACGTCCCCCTCGCCTCCGTCGTCTTGATCGCCGCGCTGTTTCTGCTGCTGGGCAGCGGCGTCTGGGTCGCGTTCTCGCTGTTGGGGGTCGGGTTGATCGGCATGTCGTTGTTCACCTCCGCGCCGGTCGGATTGGTGCTTGCCACCACGGTCTGGGGCGCGAGCAATTCCTGGGCCTTGGCGGCGCTCCCCCTGTTCATCTGGATGGGTGAGATCCTCTATCGATCCCGGCTGTCCGACGATCTTTTCAGCGGTTTGGCGCCGTGGATGAGCCGCCTGCCGGGTCGCCTGATGCACGTCAATATACTGGGTTGCGGAATATTCGCCGCGGTTTCCGGGTCTTCCGCCGCGACCGCGGCGACCATCGGGAAAATGGCGATCCCGGAGCTCAACAGGCGCGGGTACGACGAAAAGATGGTCATCGGCACGCTGGCGGGATCGGGCACCCTGGGATTGCTCATTCCTCCCTCTATCATCCTCATCGTCTATGGGGTTGCCACGGAAGAGTCCATCGCGCGTCTGTTCGTCGCCGGCATCCTACCCGGCGTGTTTCTCATGACGCTGTTCATGGGCTACGTAGCGGTTTGGGCGCTGTTTCATCCCGACAAGATCCCGTTGGATGTGGAATCGGGCGGCGGGGTGGATCGCCTGCGCAGCACCGGGCGCTTGATTCCCGTGTTGTTGTTGATCGTCGGCGTCATAGCCAGCATTTATTTCGGCATCGCTTCGCCCACGGACGCGGCGGCGGTGGGCGTATTGCTGTCGCTGGTGCTGTCTCGTTTATCGGGCACCCTGACGCGGGAGACCTTCATCCAGGGTCTCCTGGGTGCCACACGCACTTCCTGCATGATCGCGTTCATCCTCGCCGGCGCGGCATTTTTAACCGTGGCGATGGGTTTTACCGGCATACCGCGGATGCTTGCAGAATGGATCTCCTCCATGCATCTTTCGCCGTACATGCTGTTGGCCGCACTCACGGTTTTTTTCGTAGTGCTCGGTTGTTTCTTGGACGGCATTTCCGTCGTCGTATTGACGACTGCCGTCATTCTGCCGATGGTGGAACAGGCCGGGATCGATAAGATATGGTTTGGTATTTACTTGGTGGTGGTCGTGGAGATGTCCCAGATCACGCCTCCGGTGGGATTCAACCTGTTCGTGATCCAGGGCTTGACCGATTGGAACATATTGCAGATCGCCCGCGCGGCGCTGCCTTTCTTCGTGTTGTTATTGATTACGGTTGCGGTGATTACCGCGGTGCCCGAAATTGTGACGTTTCTGCCGGATCGAATGTCGAGCCGTTGACAATATCTAGTCGGTGGAATTGTCGATGAAAGAGGTGAAAAAGAAGGGGATGTTCTTCCATTCCCGGGTACGCTGCAGATAGGGGATGTTTCCGTAGTCCTGGAACCAGGAATCCACGGCCCAGCGTTCGCCGCTGGCGATTTCTTCGATCTGCGCCGCCCAGTGCTGATCCCACATCGTGCGGCGATACGCGCGGTCGACGACGCGATGAAAGCGCAGCAGCTTGTACCGTTCCAGCAATCGCAGAAAAGTGGTGACATTGGTGGATTCGTCGACGCAATCCATTTGCCCCATGCCCCCGTTGTCCAACCTGTTCTGGCCTTTATCGCGATGAATCGGGGTGTAATACCCGGCCACGACTTCCAGCCACCCCACCGCCTGCTGTATCTGTTTGCGCTCGTTATCCGCGTTTTCGGCGCGGGGCAGGAACCAGTTCATGACCTGCGACCACTCACTCCGGGAAATGCCGATGGTCTGCCGGGTGCTGCAACCGAAGTTGTAGCACACCGGGATGCGGTCTATGTCGACGTCCGCAATATCGGTGTTGGCCCGTGCCGCGGTGGCGTGAATCAGGATCGAAAGCGACAAGAGAAAGCCGATGACGCGCATTGTTCGTATGTTTTACCGTTGCGAAAGCAGAATGATGCTCGAGAATAACGCATCACGCCTGCACAGTCATCCGCTTCCGCATCTGCGGAACGATCGTTGCTGCTGCAAATCCGCTTGTGTTTTCTCGTGTTGTCCACCCGTCGCAATTTCGTCCTTTCCGGCGGCGCCTGCGCGATCGACGAGGCGGACCCACCTGATCGTCGGGGATCATCAGTTGACGTCTTGCAGACGTTCCTGCTGTGGAACAAACCCGGGATCAATCATCTCCAGAATTTTTTTGACGCAGCACGATGCCGTAGCTTCGCTGCGGAAAATACTGACCGAGGGGAATCTGTGCCAGGGTGTCCGCGGCGGTGATGCAGATACTGGTGACTATCGCTATGCCCAGACCCATTTCGACATACTTCTTGATGACTTCCCAACCGCCGGCCTCCAGAGCCACACGGTAATTGACGTTGTGCTGTTGGAACACGTAATCCACGATGCGCCAGGTGCTGAGGTGGCGCGGCGGGAGGATGAGGCCATAGGGGCTGATCTCACGCAAGCTGACCCTGGATTTTCCGGCAAGGGGGTGGTCGGGGGCGGTGATCAGCAGTGGCTCGTAGGTGAACGCAGGGTGATAGGAGATATCGTTGGGGACTTCCAGCATGGAGCCGACTGCGAAATCTACTTCGTCGGCGCGCAGCATGGACAGCCCGTCGCGCCCGGTAACGTTGTGGAGCTTGATCTGGATGCCCGGGTAGCGTTCGGAGAAACGTTTGATCGTCGGCGGCAGGATGTAGAGGATCGTAGATTCCCCCGCGGCAATGTTGAGCTCGCCGGATTCAAGATTTCCGCAGCTCGCAGCAAACAGATCCGGCAGGCTGTCCATGCCCTGCACCATCGGGAACGCGAGTTCCAACAGGAGCTTCCCTTCCGGAGTCAAGCGGATACTGGGACCGCGGCGCTCGAACAGCTTGGTCTTGAATTCCCTTTCCAGGGCCTGTACTTGCAGCGACACCGAGGGTTGGCTGAGGAACAGCTTTTCCGCCGCCTTGGAGATGGATCCGTTTTGCGCGGTATAACAGAAGGCGCGCAGCTGCTTCAACCGGTTCTGCTTGTAGTAGACGGGCGAGTTTGCGGACATGACGCGATCATTTGCTAATTATTAAAATATGTAATAGTAAATATTGAAAGAATTGTTTTGTCAAATAAAAAAACCTGCACCTAAAATGGGCAAATCGTTCACTATGGGTGTTTACACCCCGGCACACGCGTGTCGGCCCAGGCGCCACGGAAGACGGGCGGCCGACGTTCATAAGAAACAGCCGAGGGGACATCTGGGCACTTCTCCGACGCAGGCACAGATGAGGATTCGCGATTATGACTGACGAACAGGCGATCGAGCGGCTGCAGCTCGAGTGGAACACACACACGCGCTGGAAGGGGACCGAACGCGGCTACACCGCCGCCGACGTGCTGCGGCTGCAAGGGACGGTGCAGATCGAGCACACTTTGGCCCGCCTGGGCGCGGAAAAACTGTGGGCCGGCCTCCTGGAGGACGACTACGTCAATGCCCTGGGCGCCTTGACCGGCAACCAGGCCATGCAGATGGCGCGCGCGGGATTGAAGGCGATCTACCTCAGCGGTTGGCAGGTCGCGGCGGACGCCAACAGCGCCTTCTCGATGTATCCGGATCAGAGCCTCTACCCGGTGGATTCCGCCCCGGCCCTGGTGCGCCGCATCAACAATACGTTCAAACGCGCCGACGAGCTGCACCACGCCGAGGGCGACGATACGATCGACTGGTTTGTCCCCGTGGTGGCCGATGCCGAAGCCGGATTCGGCGGGGTGTTGAATGCCTTTGAGCTGATGAAGGCGTTTATCGAAGCCGGCGCCGCCGGGGTGCATTTCGAGGATCAATTGGCGTCGGCAAAAAAATGCGGGCACATGGGCGGTAAAGTGCTGGTGCCGACCCAGGATGCAGTGCAGAAGCTGATCGCTGCGCGGCTGGCCGCTGACGTTTGCGGCGTGCCCGCGGTATTGTTCGCGCGCACCGACGCCGAGGCCGCAAACCTGGTCACTGCGGACTACGACGAGCGGGACAAGCAGTTCTGCACCGGCGAGCGTACCAGCGAGGGCTTCTACCGGGTGCGCAACGGTCTCGAACAGGCGGTTTCGCGCGGTCTGGCGTACGCCCCCTACGTGGACCTGGTGTGGTGCGAGACCGGTACCCCGGACCTGGGCTTCGCGAAAAAATTCGCCGAAGCCATACGCAAACACTATCCGGAAAAGATGCTCGCCTACAACTGCTCGCCGTCGTTCAACTGGAAGCGCAATCTGGACGACGCCACCATCGCCAAGTTTCAGCGTGAGCTCGGCGCCATGGGTTACAAGTTCCAGTTCATCACCCTGGCGGGCTTCCACGCCTTGAACTACACCATGTTCGATCTCGCGACCAAGTACCGGGAACAGGGCATGACCGCGTACGTGCAGCTGCAGGAAGCCGAGTTCGATGCGGAATCGCGCGGATACACGGCGACCAAGCACCAGCGCGAGGTCGGCGCCGGGTATTTCGACGACGTCACGCAGACGATCACCGGCGGCAGTTCGTCTTTGACCGCGCTCACCGGCTCCACGGAAGAAGAGCAATTCCACGACGACGACGACAACAGTCGGAAAATCGCGGCCAAGTAGTCGGCGTTTTCTACCCCACACGCACCCGGTGTCGCCGCCTTTGCGGCCACCGGGTTTATCGCGGAACAAAAACCCGTGCGTGAGCACGGGGACCGACGCGATGCCCGCTCGCTATCGTGCGGGCCACGGATGAGGTCGGGTGCGGCTCTGGCGACAGACGGCCGGGTCCAGTGTATCCCGGCTACGCCGGGATGATTCCCCGCGCGTAAGCGCGGGGAGATGTGTGCCGGGCATGCCGGCTGACTTGGAGGGTGGAAGTCCCTCTCCCAACCTGGTGGAGGTGAAGGGTAGCGAAGCGCAAGGGCGTCGTTGTGAGGCGGGGTCGGAAGG
>CAMYIN010000170.1 GCA_947258495.1 uncultured Gammaproteobacteria bacterium | reverse complement strand
ATTATCGATCCACTTTTCGGCCTCCGCGACACCGGCAAACGACACGGGTTGGACGCATAACAATACAACAACGCCTGTTAACGCAGATAAGCGTTTCATTTCTCTCCTCCTGGCTCCGTATGGTAGGGCGACGATGGTATAGGCCGCCATTTGCTAAAGCAACCATTCCACGAACACCCCGTCTGGGTATGTTGCAGATAGTGAGAAAGCAAGAGAATGAGCTCCGTTTTTCGACACTTCGCGGTGAATAGCGGGCCAGTTAATGAGAAGTTCCGGGCACACAGACCTCTATCACAGTAGGCGTACCGAAGACTCCGACAGGATCGTAGCCGGCGTACAGACAAGCAAATGGAATCGAAGTATCTACTCCGACGCCGCTATTCTTAATAGACCTTTCATGCAGTATTGTTGTTAGGCGCTCTCCGGTACACGCACGCCGAAGAACGTTGCGTACAGCACCGGCACGATGACCATGGTGAGCACGGTGGCAATCATCAGGCCGAAGATGATGGTCACCGCCATGGCGATGAAGAACGCGTCGAACAGCAACGGGATCATGCCCAGCGCCGTGGTCAGCGCCGCCATCGCCACCGGCCGCAGCCGGCTGACGCCGGAACCCACGATGGCTTGGAATATTTCTGCGCCCGACCGCTTCTGCGCCTCGATCTCGTCGATGAGCACAATGGCGTTCTTGATCAGCATCCCGGACAGGCTCATGAATCCCAGCAGCGCCATGAAGCCAAAGGGTTGCGCGGTGACGAGCAGACCGGCGGTCACGCCGATCAGCGCCAGCGGCACGATCAACCAGATGGCCAACGGTTGACGCAGGGCGTTGAACAGGGCGATGACGATGAGCACCATGACCAGCAAAAAGAACGGCAGGCTCGCGGCGATGCCGGCCTGCGCGCGTGCGGAATCCCGGTATTCGCCCCACCACTCCAACTCGTAGTCCGGATCCAGCTCGATCGCCTCGACCTTCGGACGGATGCGATTGAACACCGCACTGGCCGACTCGCTGACAGGATCGGCAAGTACGGTGATGGTGCGCTTGCGGTTCAGGCGTTGAATGATGTCGTCTTCGAACACGGTCTCAAAATCGGAGACCACCTGGCGCAACGGGATCGCCTGGAGGGCGGCGAGGCTCCAGATCTGGATGTTCTGAATGCTGGCCACGTCGCCGCGCTCCCGGTCGGGTGCGCGCAGCAGAATCGGCAGCAGTTCGTCGCCTTCGCGATACACGCCGACGCGCTCGCCGTCGAAGGCCGCCTTGATGGCGCTGGCGACATCGGGCCGACCAATGCCGGCGCGGTTCGCCTCTTCGTCGGCCATCACCGGGCGCAGCAGCTTCACCCGCTGGCGCCAATCGGTGCGGATCGACTTGGCTCCACCGTCCGCATGAAATATGTCCTCGATCTGGTCCGCGATCCCGCGTAACACGTTGGGATCAGGACCGCTGACGCGCGCTTGCAGCGGGGCCGAGCCGGGACCGAGTATGAATCGCTTTGCATACACCAGGGCGTCGGGGTGGCTTTCCTGCAGGTCGCGTTCGATCTTGGGGATCAGTCCCTCGATGACGCGGAAATCCTCCACGTCAACGAGAAATTGGACGTAGGCGCTATTGAGCTTCTCCGGTTGATAGGTCAACAAGAATCGCAGCCCCCCGGCGCCCACCAAGGTGGTGACGTGGGCAGGTACTTCTCCACGGACTTGGCGGTGTCGACGGTGTCGTCGATGTGCGTACCCTGCGACAGCCAGAAGTCCACGGTGAATTGCGGACGCGTCGAATCGGGGAAGAAACTCTGATCCACATAACGAAATCCCCACAACGACGCCGCGAATATTCCCAGCACTACCATGATGGTGAGCCAACGAGCGCGAATGCAGCCGTGCAGAAGACCGCGGTAGGCACGGTAAAAGCCGGTGTCGTAGGGGTCGGATTTTTTACCGGACGCGCCGGGCTTAGCCTTTGGCGGCTTCAAGAACATGATCCCGAGGATCGGCGTCACCGTGACC
>CAMYIN010000169.1 GCA_947258495.1 uncultured Gammaproteobacteria bacterium | reverse complement strand
TCGGCGCCCACGCGCACGAGCCTCGCTCCTGCAGCGTGCTGAGCATCGATGGGGCCGCCCATCGCTTCGAGCCGGCTCAGCAGCCGCGCGGCGGCCAGCGGATGCTCGAGCAACAGCTTGGGAGCACGCGGGTCGTGACGCGTGCGCACGGCGATCGGCCCGCGCCGCTCGGTGGCGCGCACTTCGACGTTGCCTTTGAGCGCGACGCGGTCGCCGTATTCCTGTTTCATCGTCCCGATATCCAGGCCGGCGATCGGGTAGACGGGATCGAAACAGTCGATGCCCGAATCGACGATCATGTCCATCAGCGGCAGGACCGCGCCGTCGGTGTGCTTGATCACTGGCAGGCCCAATTCCTTGAATCCGCCGATTACCCGCTGGAGACCCGGGTAGAGTAATTCGCGGAACGACTGGGGCGACATGAACGTGCGTTCAGTGCCTGCATAGTCGTCTCCGGTAAAGACAAAGTCTGCCCCGCGTCGGGCGACCTCTTTGGCCATCTCCAGGTTCTTTTCGACCGACAAATCGACCAAGCGGGTGATCAACGCCGGATCGGTCGCCATCGCAATCAACACGTTTTCAAAACCGCACAGGTAACGCGGGATCGAAAACACGTCATTCAAATGGACTCCGATCGCGATCTTGCCCTTGTAGCGTTTGACGAGTTTGTCCAGGCTTTCGTATCGACCCGGTGCATGGGGATCGGGCGGCGTGTACTGATCCAGGTCTTCGTGCGAATGAATGGGACCGTCAATCGGAAACGTGTGTTCCTCGCCGGTGTCTTCGGCCACGACCCCCCACTCATTTCTCCATCGCTTCGGTCCGATCTTTTCCTTCTTGAAATTGGGGCCGGTGAGAATCGCATCCAGGCCCATGCGCACAGTGAACTCTTCCATCGTGCAGCCCGGACAAATTGCGCTGCGAACTTTCTGATCGATGATCCACTCGAAGTGCGGAATGCGATCCGGCTCCTCGCGGCGCAGCGACCGCATGACGCGCTCTTGCGATGTCATTTCCTTCATCTGAACTCTCCGACAGGAGGAAGATGATGCAGTCCCCCCGCATCCGCGATACGCAAACGGTTCGCGCGTTCAACGGCACACAAATAGGCGGTGCGCCTCTTGTAAACTGGATAAATGGACTATAGATTAACTACTATACTAGAGCTCTGCCTTCAGCACCAATAGGCCCATTGCGATGGATTTGAACCTGCGAGAGAAGGTGGCACTTGTCACCGGTGGGTCGCGGGGACTCGGGAGGGCAGTCTGCTTGGCGCTGGCCAAGGAAGGCGCTGCCGTCGCAATCAACTATTGCAGCCGCGCGGTGCCGGCAGAACAGCTGGTCCAACAGATCGAGACCGAACTTGATGGCCGGGCGATCTCGATCGCGGGCGATGTCTCCAGGCTGGAGGATGTTCAGGGCATATTCTCGCGCACCATCCAGACGTTCGGAAAGATTGACATTCTGATTAACAACGCGGGCATCTGGCCCACCGCGTTTGTCGAAGACATGACGCACCAGCAGTGGAACAACACGCTTGCGGTCGATCTGACCGGGCCCTTCCTCATGTGTCGCGAAGCGGTAAGGCGGTGGCGCGCCGAAGATCAAATGGGCAGAATCGTCAATGTCGTCTCGCCGGCAGCCTTTCGCGGATCGACGACCGGCCACGCGGATTACGCTGCGTCGAAGGCGGGACTGGTGGCGTTGACCATCTCGCTGGCGCGAGAAATGGCGCCACACGGAATCTACGTCAACGCCGTGGCTCCGGGAATGATGGAAACGGACATGGCCCGCGATGCCCTGGATCATTCCCGCCAGCATTACCTTAACCGGATTCCGCTGGGTCGCATCGCCGATGTGGCCGAGGTGGCAAATGTCGTCACGCTGTTAGCATCCAATCGGGCAAGCTACGTTACCGGCGCGACGCTCGATGTCACTGGTGGTATGTTGATGCGCTAATCAAAGGAAAGCAAAGTGGTGTCTGTCCAAGACAAAACAGCGTTGATCACGGGCGCGGCGGGCGCG
>CAMYIN010000168.1 GCA_947258495.1 uncultured Gammaproteobacteria bacterium | reverse complement strand
GATCCACGGAGCGGATGGCCCAGGGGTGGAATCCGGCCAGGCCGACGGCTGATATGTCGCCGGTTCCGGGGTTACACCACCCGCATCACGCCCACTGAAATCCTCACGGTTCCCACCCTCCAGCCTATCAAGCGGGCTGGATGCATGGTCGCTCCCCATCTTGCAATCTCCCCGGTCTGCTCTGCGACGAGGATCCCCCCAACATATCGGATCCTCTCCCACTCATTACCCTGACGGAGTCGACGTTAGCACAATATTAGCCATATGTCAGTCTTGACTTTCCGCCGACGAGCCAGATTCTTCGGATGGGCCGAAGTCCGGTACGTAGCTGGCCTTGGGCGACTGATTGACGGCCAGAGGGAACTTTGACTTGTGCCTGAAATAGCCGACACCGTTGCCACTCGTTCCGTCAAAGCGGTCGGCTTGCGGCGGTGCGCCGGGGGACCGTTGGACCAATGAGCAAACGCGCTGCCGTTCTGATTACCGGAGGTGCGGGATACATTGGCGCGCATGCCGTATTGGCGTTGCGCGAAGCCGGACACGAGGTGATTGTCCTCGATGACCTCTCCACCGGGTACCGGGAGTTGGTCCCTCGGGACGTTCCGTTCGTGCAGGGCGGTGTGGCGGACGCCGGTGTGGTGGAAACGCTAATCGACACGCACGACATCGGAACCGTCATCCATTTCGCCGGCAGCATCATCGTGCCCGAATCGGTTTCCGACCCGCTCAAATATTACCGAAACAATACCTGCGCGAGCCGATCCCTGATCGAGACATGTGTACGCTGCGGGATTTCGGAGTTCGTCTTTTCTTCGACGGCGGCGGTCTACGGGGAACCCGCACTTGTACCCGTCCCGGAATCGGCGCCCTTGAATCCGACGAACCCGTATGGCTCATCAAAGCTGATGGTCGAATGGATGTTGCGCGACGCGGCAGCAGCGCACGGCCTGAGATACGCGGCGCTGCGCTACTTCAATGTCGCCGGCGCCGACCCCCTTTACCGAGCCGGACAAATGAGCGCCGACGCCACTCACCTGATCAAGCGGGCCAGCCGGGTGGTTACCGGTGCGCTGGATTGCCTGGATATTTTCGGTCAGGACTACGACACCCCGGACGGGACCTGCATCAGGGACTACATCCACGTCAGCGACCTTGCCGCCGCACATGTCGACGTTCTCAATGCGGTGAGAAAGGGCGAGGAACCTGGGCTGATATTGAATTGCGGTTACGGTCATGGGTTCTCGGTGCGCGAGGTCATCGCGGCGGTGGAGGAAGTTTCAGGGCGCCCAGTCGCCACACGAGATGCACCCAGACGGGCAGGTGATCCGATGCGCCTCGTGGCGGATTCGACGGCGGTTCTCAAGGCCACCGGATGGCGCCCCCGCCACGACGACCTGGCGTTTATCGTCCGTACCGCAATCGAATGGGAGCGGCGGATAGGGCGGGGGTGAATCGACGGAAGGACGTTCAGCCCGCCGCACGCGAGCCAACTGCCGCCATGAACAGTTTCTCATAGGCGGGCAACGCGTTCTCGATGGTGAAGTCCTGCGCGCGCTGCAGGCCTTTTTGTTGCAGAGACTCGTAGAGGCTCGGATCTCCGTACAGCTGTCTGACTGCCGCTGCGATCGCGTCGGGGTCTTCCGGCGGAACCAGCAGACCAGCTTCACCGTCAAGGAGAATTCGCCTCGGCCCGAACGGACAGTCGGAGGAGATGACGGGCGTTCCCACAGACATGGCCTCGACAAGCACGTTGGGACCCGACTCAAACCGTGACGATACGATCACGGCGAACGCGTCGCGGTAAAAGACCTCGGGATTGGGCACGCGCCCTGGCAACTGCACGCGTGCCGTAAGACCCAGTTCACCGACCATTGCTTCGAGGCGTCGGCGCTCGGGGCCTTCTCCCAGGATGATGAGCCGGCATTCGCGCCGGTCGCCATCCAGCCGGGCCATGGCCTTGATCAGGATATCGAAGCCTTTGACGTGTTCAAGGCGTCCTGCCGCGACAAGCGTGATCGGCGCGCCCTCCGACGGTTGTGAC
>CAMYIN010000167.1 GCA_947258495.1 uncultured Gammaproteobacteria bacterium | reverse complement strand
CCCAGTCACTCTGCGGCGCCAGACGAATCCGAGCCCCGTTCGCGCCACCACGCATGTCGGTGCCGCGGAAGGTCGAGGCGGATGCCCAGGCGGTCCTGACCAGTTGCGGTACGGTCAGACCAGAGTCGAGAATCTCGGACTTCAGCGCCGCGATGTCGTCCGCGTCGATCAGCGGATGATCAACCGCCGGCACCGGATCCTGCCAAAGCAGTTCTTCGGCCGGGATTTCGGAGCCAACGTAGCGTGCGCGCGGACCCATGTCCCTGTGCGTCAGCTTGAACCAGGCCTTGGCGAACGCGAGTTCGAACTCGTCCGGGTTTTCCTGGAAGCGCTTCGCAATCTTTCGATAGCTCGGGTCGAACTTCAGCGACAGGTCCGTCGTGAACATGACGGGTGCATGCCGCTTCGTCGGATCATGAGCATCCGGTACGAGATTCGACGCAGCCCCATCGGCGGGAATCCACTGCGTTGCACCCGCGGGGCTCTTGGTCTTGACCCAGTCGAACGCGAACAGGTTGTCGAGATACTGGTTGGTCCAGGCTACCGGGTTGGCAGACCAGGCGCCTTCGAGGCCGCTGGTAATCGTGTCGGCACCGTTGCCGCTGCCGCACTTGTTTTCCCATCCGAAGCCCTGCTTCTCGATGGATTCGGCGGCGGGCTCGACGCCCACGCAGTCGGCGGGGCTCTTCGCGCCGTGCGCCTTACCAAAGGTGTGCCCGCCCGCGATCAGGGCCACGGTCTCCTCATCGTTCATCGCCATGCGGCCGAAGGTCTCGCGAATGTCTTTCGCTGCCAGCAGCGGATCCGGGTTGCCGTTCGGGCCTTCCGGGTTCACATAGATCAGGCCCATCTGCACGGCGGCCAGCGGCTTCTTCAGCTTGCGGTCGCCTTCGTAGCGCTCGTCGGCGAGAAACTCGTTTTCAGGTCCCCAGTAGACGAGGTCTGCCTCCCAATCGTCTTCACGACCGCCGGCGAAGCCGAAGGTCTCGAAGCCCATGTTCTCGAGCGCGACATTTCCTGCAAGCACCATCAGGTCGGCCCACGAGAGATTGCGGCCGTATTCCTGCTTCACCGGCCAGAGCAGCCGCCGCGCTTTGTCGAGGTTCGCGTTGTCCGGCCAGCTGTTGAGCGGTTCGAACCGCTGCTGGCCGCCGCCGGCACCGCCACGGCCGTCAAGCGTGCGGTAGGTACCCGCGCTGTGCCAGGCCATGCGAATGAAGAAGGGCCCATAGTTTCCGTAATCGGCCGGCCACCAGTCCTGCGAGTCGGTCAGCACGTCGTTGATGTCTTCTTTTACGGCAGCGAGGTCAAGACTTGCAAAGGCCTCCGCGTAATTGAAGTCGCCCATCGGATTCGACTGAGGACCGTGGTCACGAAGTGGACTGAGGTCGATATTTTCAGGCCACCAGAATTGATTGGACTTCGGTGCACCCTGAGCAAAGGCGGTGCTTGTCGCCACCAGCGGCGACATTGCTACCGCCAGAGCGGCGAGTAAAGGTATCGCTCGTATACGCATTGAGATCTTCCCCTTGAGTAAAAGACGTTGCCCCCCAACGCGTATTAAACCGCAAACTGGCTATCGACATGATGGGAAATTTAGTTCGCAATGTGCGATAAAATCGATCGAATGCTTGAGGTGATAAACCGATAGACGCCAACAGGCAACACAACAAAGACCGAACCTGTAGTGATTAGGCAAACTCGTTTTTTTCGGCGGTCTCGCCCTACCACGGTGGCGCAAGCCGGCGGAATCCGTGCGCCAGCACAATAACCAGAAAGAACAGGTTGCGTAACAAAACACCGGGCACGAAATAGCCCGGGGCCCGTTCATCCGCAAGCTCGCTTTCCGCGACCGCCGCACCAAGGCGTTCGATCCAGTCGATTGATCGTGGCCACTCGATGATGTTGCTCAGCCAGCTGTCAGATATACCCGCCTTGCCTACTCGTGAGCCAACGATGCCACCGTAGATCGCGGCGGCGGTATCCGCGTCTCCGCCGGCCATGATGATATCGCGCAGGCCCTCGGCGAAGTCCTGTGGATGCCGGAACCAAA
>CAMYIN010000166.1 GCA_947258495.1 uncultured Gammaproteobacteria bacterium | reverse complement strand
TTTGAACGGACCCTCGGGGCCGATCAGGTGCACATTCTTGGCGCCGTTTTCGTAGAGCCACCCGCACGCATGATCGAACGACCGGTTCTCGAGCATGTAGTAGACCACGTGTTTGATTTTCGTGCGCATGAAATCCATCGTTCCGGGAACACCGGCACGCGCCTGCCGCACCGGAACCGTCGGCTGAAAGCCGATGAGGACGGATTCCGGCGAGAGGGCATCGGGCAGGCTGCCACTGCGCACCGGGCCGGTCAGTGGATCCGAGCTCTTCGAGTCGAACCGCCACAGCCGGTAGCTGCGGTCGGCGGGAACCCAATCGAGAATGTGATCGCCGATCGCGACCAGGCGATGTCCCGCGTCGATGCTCGACCAAACCCCCTGTTGAATCGGTGGATACACCAGCGGTACAGTGGACTGCGGATCGAAGCTCCACAACCGGTACTCACCACTGTCCACCCGGCGATCGAGCACGTATCCGTTCAGCGAGATCAGATCGTGCCCCTCTTGTATATCCCGGAACGAACCGCGCGGTGTGTACGGGTGTGTTCCCGGGATCGGATCCGCAGTACCCGGGGCGGTCGCGCAGGGATCGAAGTTCCACAGTGCATACGTTCCCCGGTCCTGCGTGGGAATGAAATTCAACAAATAACTGCCAAGCGGGATCAAACGCAGTGTGTTGTCTTGATCGTATTGCTCGTGACCGCCGTGGGGATTGCCGAAGTCGGCGCCTCGGCCCCAGAATTTGCGCTTCGACCACTCGCCGTGTTGCACTGGCGGGGCCGACAGGGGGTCGTCACTTGTCGCGTCGAATTCGAAAAGTCGATAGCGGAAGTAAGGACTACCCTTCGCCATCTGCACCGGACCCCACTCGAGAAAATAGCCGCCGATCCACACCAGGCTGTTGTGCTGGTCGTACCGCGCGCCGGATTTGAGTGCCACCGGGGAGAACACCTCGGCGGCCTCGGGGTCGAATCTCCACAAGCCATAAGTGTCGTCTGCGGTGCTGCGGCTGAGAACGTAGTCAGCGGTGGCGTAGTCGGCGTTCGTGGACATGGATAACTCCTGTCAATCTTAAGGTGGGAGCGGCGGTTCGCCGCTTACGGTCGCGTTACACAACCACTTTGTCCAACCCAATTCAAGTGCGGCCGGACCGGCTGCGGCACGTTAAGCGATCACCGGTGATGTCACACGCCCCGCCAAAATCCACTGACATCGGAGGCAATGGCAATCGGCGGGCACCACCGCAGTGTTGCGGCCATGGTGCAGCGCAACACTCACCGCGACGGCGAACGTATGCGAATTCGGTGGATTTGATAACATAGTAACGCGGTACGTATTTTAAAACCTCTGACGGCTCGGAATCCACACACGTGTTCTATTATTTCGGTTACGGTTCGAACCTGAATCTCACTTCGCTGCGGGCAAAAGGCGTCGCACCGCACTCGTCGGAGCCCGCCACGCTGCATGGCTGGCGGCTTCTATTCAATGTGCATCACTGGTTCCGCCACGAGGGCGGCGTCGGCAATATCCATCCCTCCGAGTCACCCGGCGACCACGTACAGGGCCTGGTGCATTTATGTGAGGACGAACACTTGCCTCTGCTGGACGCGGTGGAGTCGTACGGCGTGGGCTACGATCGCATCGAAGTCGAAGCGCAGACCACCGATGGGCCGCGGCGCGCGCTCACCTACGTCGGCCTCCCCTCCTATCTCGACGACCGTTGCCTGCCCACGCAGCGCTACCTGAATATCCTGGTCAAGGGCGCGGTCAGCGCGGGGCTTGATCCAGCCTATATCGAAAAGCTTCGCCGCCATCCGGTCCACCCTGAGAAGGACTACCCGCCGTTCCGGCATCCCCCCGGTGCCGCGCCGGTGTTCAATCACGACACCCTCACCCGCCACCCGCGCTACACCGCGCTCGCCGGGGCGGTGTTCGACATGACCCACGCGCGTCCGGATCTGCACTGCCTGCACGATTTCTTCGGCGGCAAGGACATGACGCTGTTTCATCTACGGCGGCTCGACACGAGCGATGGCAGTGAGACCCTCGACGACGTCAAGTACGGCCGAATATCCACAGCCGGCCGCAACTACCTCAACGCGTACCTGCACGAATACGACGCGGAGTTCCGCTACGTCGGCCGCTATGTGTACGAATAACCCGCGTTGCGCGCCCGGCGTCCTGTCTCCCGTCCCGCCAAGCAACATTAAGCCGCGCAGCAATGAGGTCCGGCGTCTCCTACCCGGACTTGGCACGCGGTGGCTCCAGATCCGCGTGCCGCCATTCGATCCCATTGCCATCTTCCGCGGTCCTGGGTGTAAACTGCACGCGCGGGAAGTCGAGCTTTCAGCCACTATCGCCGGGCCCGGACGGCGCGCACTGCAGCCGACACCTGAGCCGCAAACCAATTTGGAGAACCGACCATGACTGAGTTTCGCGATGCCATGCCGCACGGCACGATCGAGGAGGTTTTTCCCGATGTGTTTTTTGTCACCGGCACCATGGAAAACGAGTTCTTCGGATCGATGTGGCAGTTCAGCCGCAACATGACCGTGGTTCGTGAGGGCAATCGGCTGACGATCGTAAACTCGCTGCGGCTCGACGATCAGGGCCTGGCCGCCCTCGACGCGCTCGGCAAGGTAGTGAACATCGTCCGCATCGGCGACATGCACGGCGTGGACGACCCCTTCTACATCGACCGGTACCAAGCGACCTTCTGGGCGCTGCCGGGGATGACGATTCAGAACGGTCTGCGGGTGGACAAAGAGCTTACCGCCGATGGCGAGATGCCGGTTCGCGAATCCAGCCTGTTTGAGTTCCGGACCACCAAGCGACCCGAGGGCATCCTGCGTCTCGACCGCGAGGGGGGCATCATGATCGCCTGTGACTCGCTGCAGAATTGGGTGGCGCCGGACGAGTACTTCAGCGACGAAACCATCGCCACCATGCGCGACATGGGCTTTTTTACCCGCGCCAACCTCGGCCTCGCATGGTTGCACGCCAGCGAACCCCAAGCGGCGGATTTCGTGCGGCTGAAGGAGGTACGGTTCAGGCACGCGCTGTGCGGACACGGCAGCCCACTGCGCGACACTGCGCAGGAGAACTATCACGCCACCTTCGCACGCATGTTCGAGGTCTGATTCATGGACGCGAGTCGGTCCGAGCGCGTGACCGCGGAGAGCATCCCCGGGTTCGAGCTCGAAAGCGTGGTCCACGAATCGGGTCCGCGGATCATTTACCGCGCCGTGCGCAGGGCCGACAACGAAGAAGTCATTCTCAAGACGTTGCACGCCCAGTACCCACGAAAGCAAGACGTCGCGGAGATTCGGCGTGAGTTCCAGATCGCAGACAAGCTGAATATCGATGGGGTCGTTCGCGTCTATTCGCTCATCGCTTACGGCGCCGGCAACCTCGGCATCGAGATGGAGCCGTCCGGCGTCTCGCTGGCGGATCTCATGGCCGAGCGCGGGGGCAAACCACTCCCCCTCGATGTTTTCTTCTCCATCGCCATCCGCCTCGCGCATATCCTCGGCCGGCTGCACGAACGAGACATCGTGCACAAGGACGTTACCCCCAGAAACGTGTTGCTTGAGCCCGAAACCGGAGAGCTGTGTGTGATCGACTTCGGCATCTCCTCGGAACTGTCCCGCGAGCGTCAAAGCATCACGCTGTCCACGCGACTCGAAGGCTCCCTGCCCTACATCTCGCCGGAACAGACCGGGCGCATGAACCGCGACCTGGACTACCGTTCCGACTACTACTCTCTGGGTGTCACGCTTTACGAGCTGCTCACCGGGCAGCTCCCCTTCTCCGCCGACGACCCGCTCGAGTGGGTGCACCGCCACATCAGTCAGCCGCCACCCGAGGCGTGCCGCGTCAACGGCGACGTACCCAAACCGTTGTCGCGGATCCTCTCAAAGCTGATGTCCAAAAACGCCGAGGGCCGCTACCAGAGCACCTACGGTTTGATTGCGGACCTCGAGCGCTGTCGCGACGAGTACGCGACCAATGGAGCGATCACGCCCTTTGCGCTGGGGCAGGCGGATATCTCCCGCAAGTTCCACATCCCGCAACAACTCTACGGCCGCGAAACCGAGCTGGAGCAACTCGTTCACCTGTTCGATGACGCGGCCCATGGCACCATGGAGCTGTGCCTGGTATCCGGATACGCGGGCGTCGGCAAATCGGCCCTGGTCAACGAACTGGGAAAGTCGATCGTGCGCGAGAAGGGCTACCTGATCCAGGGTAAGTTCGACCAATTCCAGCAGGGCGCCGCTTACGGCGCCTTCGCGATGGCGTTTCGCAGCCTCATTCAGCAGTTGCTCAGTGAACCCAAAGAACAACTAGACCGGTGGCGCGAGGCCCTGAACGAAGCCCTTGGCACCAACGGGCAACTCGTCACCGACCTGGTGCCTGAACTCGAGCTGATCATCGGGGAACAGCCGGGCGTCGCGGAGTTGCCGCCCACCGAAGCGCAAAATCGCTTCCAGATCGTTGTCCTGAATTTCGTGAAGGTGTTCGCGAACGCGCCACACCCGCTGGTCGTCTTCCTGGATGACCTGCAGTGGAGCGACATCCCGACGCTGAATTTGATTCAGCGCCTGACCACGGCGCGCGAGCTGAACCACTTGTTGGTGATCGGCGCCTATCGCAGCAATGCGGTCGACACGCGCCACCCCCTGCGCGTGTCCTTGGATCAGATCACGAAGACACGGAAATTCACCGAACTTTCGCTGCAGCCCTTGGATCGGGCCGCCGTCGAACAACTGATCGCCGACACCTTGCACACTCAACCGCAACGCTCGGTACCCCTTAGCGAGCTCCTCTATGAAAAGGCCCAGGGCAACCCGTTTTTTATCAAGGAGCTGCTCAAGCATTTGAACGAGGACGGGGCGATCGCGTTCGACCCCGAGGCCGGGCGTTGGGACTGGGACATGGACGCAGCGCGGCACGCCGAGGTGGGCGATAACGTCGTCGATTTCATGGTCGCCAACCTGCGCCGCCTGCGGGAATCCACGCAACAGGTGCTGCAACTCGCGGCATGTATCGGCAACACCTTCGATCTCAGGACCTTGTCGATGATCCACGAGCGATCCATGGCGCAGACCAGCGCGGCACTGCAAGAGGCGCTCAAGCGCAATATTGTCATCCCCTTGAATGAGAGCTACAAGTTCGTTGACCCCGACGTAACCCAAGACGACGGATCCGATACCGGGCAACCCAGCTACAAGTTCCAGCACGACCGCGTGCAACAAGCCGCCTATGCGCTCATCGATGGCGACCGTAAACAAGCGGTGCATCTATCGATCGGGCGGCTGATGCAACGACACGGCACTCGCGAAGAAGTCGCGGAACGGCTCATCGATATAGTCGCGCACCTGAACGCCGGGCGCGAGTTGATCGTGGACGCGGCCGAACGCCGCGAACTCGCTCGCCTGAATCTCGAGGCCGGGATCCGCGCCCAGCAATCTTCGGCTTACGAGTCGGCGTTGGGATTCTTACGCACTGGTCAGCAGATGCTCCCCGATGGCGCCTGGCGCAATGACCACGACCTCATGCTCGCGCTCAGCAAGGAGGTGCAGCAGTGCGCGTACCTGACCGGCGACTACGAACAGGCCGATGCGTGGACGGAGACGATGCTCGAACACGCGCGGACACCGCTGGCGAAGGCGGAAATTCTGTCGGCACGCACGCGGCAATACGCCACCATCGGCAAGATGCGCGAGTCTATTCAGGCCGCGATCGCCGGCTTGGCGCTGCTGGGCGTGGAGCTGCTCGAGGCGCCCGATGCCGATGCCATCGCCGACGAGGTGGCACAGGTGGACAACAATCTCCACGGACGCGCCATCAGCGAACTGATCGACGCGCCTCAGCTCACCGACCCGCAGGCGCAGGTCGCCATTCGTCTTCTGATGGAAATCTTTCCCGCCGCGTTCCTATCAGGGAGTGGTGACCTGTTTCCGTACCTGGTGCTGAAGTCTGTCAATCTCTCACTGCGCCACGGCAATAGTCCCGAATCCGCATTTGCCTACGCCGCCTATGGCATGCTCCTTTGCGGAGCCCTGAACGACCCGGCACTGGGCTACGATTATGGCCGGCTCGCGGTGGCAATGAACGAGCGCTTCGATGACATCACACTCAAATCGCGGATCATCTACGTATATGCGATGTTCATCCACCACTGGAGCAAAAGCTGGTCGAGTATGACCCCATGGTTTCTCAAGGGCATAGAGGCGGGGTACCAGTCCGGGGACCTGCTTTACCTGGCCTACAGTGCGCAAGACTGCATTATCTGGGATCCGACACTCGATCTGGAGACCGCCTCTGCAGAGCACCGCAAGAACCTCGCCATCGTCAAAGACTGTGAGTACCAGGACTCCCTGGACTCGGGGACCTTGTTCCTGCAGATGCAGCTCAACTTTCAGGGACTGACCGACGGGCTGTACTCGATGAACGATGCCGCGTTCGACGAAACGCGGTGCGTGGCGGGCATGCGGCAGCGCCGGTTCATGACCGGCATCGCGAACTACCACATCTACAAGGCAGAGATCCACTTCTTCTACGACGACTACGAAGGCGCGCTCGAACACGTCCAGCGCCAGGACGAGCTCATCGCGTCCTCGATGTCACTGCCCCAGCTCGTGCGGTTTTACATCGTCGCCTTCCTCACGCGCGCCGCCCTGTACCCGGACATGAAGGATGCGCAGCAGCACGCCGCGCTCGCGGTGTTGCACAAGCTTCTGCGCCAGATGGAGAGGTGGGCCGATCATTGCCCGGAGAACTTCGAACACCTGCGCCTGATCATGCAGGCCGAGCTGGCCCGTTTGACGGGAACGATGCCGGTTGCGCTGCAAAGCTACGAGCAGGCGATAGCCGCGGCGAAGACCAACGAATTCCGTCGTGACGAGGCCTTGGCCAATGAGCTGGTCGCCAAGTATCTGTTGGGCACCGGATTGTCCAAGGCCGCCGAGGGTTACCTGCATGCGGCACACTACCTCTATTACCGTTGGGGGGCCCACCGTAAGGTCGAGTATCTGGAGAAGAAATACCCGCACATGTTGCGCGCGTCGACCGCGGCGCGTGGCGCCGGTTCGCAGACGCATAACGCTTTCGCCATGACGCGCGCCCTGGATTCGGCCTCGCTGGACATGAGCTCGGTCGTGAAGGCGTCACAGACGATATCCGGCGAGATCGATGTTGCGCAGCTGTTAATGACCACTATACAGATCGTGCTCGAAAATGCCGGCGGTCAAAAAGGCTACTTCGTCGTACGTGAGGGCGACCAACTCGTGGTTCAGGCCCAGGGTGAGGCGGGGATTGACGGCGCCATCCGTGCGGCGCGAAACCCAACGCAGGTTACCGGCGCGAACCCATTACTGCCGATCTCCGTGGTCAATAACGTACTGCGCACCGGCACGCCGCTGGTGTTGAACGACGCCACCGAGTCCGGCCGCTTCTCAACGGATCCCTACATCGTCGCACAGCGACCGAAATCCGTCATCTGCATCCCGGTGCTGCGGCATGGTCAATTCGAGGCGGCGATTTACCTTGAGAACAACCTGACCACCGGTGCATTCACCGAAGAGCGCATCGAGATCATCAACCTGCTATCGGCGCAGGCGTCGATCTCCATCGAGAACGCGAGGCTGTTCGCTGACCAGCTGCGCCTGGCGGAGGCGCAGCAGCGTTTCGTTCCCAGCCAGTTTCTAGAGAGCCTGGGACACCACGACATCGCCCAAGTGGGCCTCGGCGAGTACGTCTCCAGGGAGATGACCGTGATGTTCGCGGACCTGCGCGACTTCACCGCCCTGGCCGAGCGCCTCGAACCACGCTCGGTCATCGAACTGTTGAATCGTTACTTCAGCCGCCTCATCGAGCCGATCACCGAGGCTGGGGGATTCATCGACTCGTACAACGGTGACGAGATCATGGCGCTGTTCCCCTTGTCTGCCGACAAAGCGGTGGACGCGGGCATCAAGATGTGGCGCGCATTCGCGGGATTCAACCGCGATTCTGTTGCCGGCGGCGGTCCGGTGCTGAAGATGGGGATGGGGGTGAATACCGGCGACCTGGTGCTGGGGACGGTGGGCGCGCAAGATCGCCTGCAATGCAGCGTGGTGGGGGACAGTGTCAATATGGCCTCACGCATCGAACAACTCACCAAGTTCTACCATGCGCCATTCCTAATAGGGGAACCTACCTATGAGCGCCTGCGAACACCGGAGAAATTCTCCCTGCGCATGATCGATCGGGTGGCGGTCAAGGGCAAAGCACAAGGCATACCGCTCTACGAAGTCCTCGACGCCGAGGCACCCGATCGCCGCGCGGCCAAGGAATCCACGCGGGATCGGCTGCACGACGCCATGCAGCGCTACTTTGCCCGCGACTTCGCCACGGCTCACGGGATCTTCACCACAACCCTGGCGCTCGATCCCGACGACGCGGTGCTGTCGATCTTCGCCGAACGCTCGAAGCGGTACGCGGAAAATGCCCCGCCGCTGCACTGGCGGGGATTCGAGATACTCGAGCACAAATAAACGGCCTATGTCCCGGTTCTCCCAACGTGGCCGACGCCTACTCGACGCGCCGCCCCGCCCGCGCTACCTTCAGGAACACTTCGAACGCGTGCGGCGTCCCTGGGACGCCGCGGCAAGACCCGATGGTTACGTCTCGCTATGCATCGCCGAAAACAAGCGCATGACCGACCGCCTCGTCGCATGCCTGAACCGCTACCGGAATGTTCCCAGCGCGGCGCTCGGCTACGACGACATGAACGGCAACCACGAATTCCGCGCGAACCTCGCCGACTTCATGAGCCGCAGCTTCCTCGGACGCAACGTGGATCCCGACCGTATCGCGGTCCTCGCGGGCGCGGGAAGTGTGCTCGAGACCTTCTTTTACGTTATCGCCGACCCCGGCGAAGGCGTGCTCATTCCCACCCCCAGCTACGCTGGATTTTGGCCCGACCTCGAGATCCGAGACGGCCTAACCATTGTGCCGGTGGCGTGTCATAGTCGCGACAACTTTCGACTCACGACGGCGCTGCTCGACAACGCGCTGGCGAGTGCGAACGTTCCGGTCAGGGCCCTGCTGTTCACGACACCGGACAACCCGCTCGGTCGTGTGTACACGCGTAACCAGCTGCAGGAGATCCTCGAGTGGGCCGAGGACAAGAACCTCCATGTCGTGTTCGACGAGATTTACGCACTGTCCGTATTCGGCGATCGACCATTCGTCAGTGCTGCGTCTCTGCGCCCGGGCGCGGGAGACCGCGTGCACATCGTGTGGGGCTTCAGCAAGGACTTCGGGGCGAGCGGCCTTCGCTGCGGCGTGCTGATCAGTGGCGACGACGACGCGTTGCGCGCCGTTTCCGAACTCGCGTACTGGTCGGCGTGTTCGGGTTACACGCAGTACTTGTTGTCGGAGTTCGTTTCCGACCGGGAGGTCGTGGACGACTACATAGTGCGCATGCGCGCCGACTTGAAGCAGGCCTACGATAAGGTGACGCAGCGCCTGGAGGCGCTGGGTATCGCCTACCTGCCCGCGGC
>CAMYIN010000165.1 GCA_947258495.1 uncultured Gammaproteobacteria bacterium | reverse complement strand
ACTGCTTCGTTACCTCCACAGCCGCTCCGATTGCTACCGGCCGGAGCAACAGTTGCCGGGTGGGATTCGCACCCACTGAGAAAGCACGCCTTCCACGGCGCACTGAGAAATCCGGGCTAGACCCGGCAATCGATTTCCCATCCGCGGATAGGTCGACCTGCCGCAAGACCGCATGACGTTTCGTGGGCTGCGAAAGACGCAGGTTTCGATGCCGAACGATACAGCGCGCGGCTCCGGCGTTACAATCCATCGGCCAAGCCATCGGAAAACGCAGCCCAGCCGGAGAGTGTGCAATGAGACTCTACTATCATCCTTTTTCCAACAACTGCCGCCGCGTCGTCGCGGTCGCGAAACATCTCAACCTAGACCTGGAAACGGAATTCGTCGATCTCGAGAAGGGTGAGCAGCAGAGCGAGGCGTTCTTAGGACTCAACCCCAACGCCAAAGTACCGGTGCTGACGGACGGCGACTTCGTGCTCACCGAGGGCAACGCCATCATGGCCTATCTGGCATCGAAGAAAGACAACGACTTGTGGCCCAAGGACGAGCGTCGCTACGAGATCATGCGCTGGTTCAATTGGGAAGCCGCGCATTTTCAGTGCGAAGCGGTAGGCAGGGTAGCGTATCAGCGGATCATCGTGCCGATGATCGGGGGTACGCCCAACGAGATGCTGATTGCATCGGGGGAGCGGTTTTTCGAACGATTCGCGAAAGTTCTGGACACAAGCCTCGCCGGTCGCGAGTGGCTCGTCGGAGATGCGCCAAGCCTGGCGGATTTTTCCGTCGGCTCCAACTTGGACCTGGCACTGGCGGCGAGACTTCCGGTGGATCAGTACTCCAATATCGTTGCCTGGCACGACCGGCTGAACGCCGTTCCGGCCTGGAGTGACAGCGCACCAGAGACGTAAGATCACCGGCGCTTTGTTGCTACGGCTCGAATACGACCGCAACGAAGGGCACGAGCATGTCCACGGTTGCGAGAGACCGATTGAGTACAAGCAAGTTGGGCGCGTCACTGCACCGCTTCGGAGGGCTATGAACTATGCAATGGTGTGAGTTCGAAGATGGCCAGGTCATCTTGAGGGAGGGAGAAGCCGGCGAGCACGTCTACCGCATACTCACCGGCGAAGTCGAGATATTCACGGAACGCGGAGACCGGACGATAGTTCTGGGAAGCGTGCACGCCCTCGAATTCCTTGGGGAGATGAGCGTCATTGAACGCCGCAAGACCAATGCGTCCGCCCGCGCCAGAGGCCCGGTCACGGCAGACCGCCTCGATCGTTGGGAATTCGTGCAGTTGATCAGCGAGCAGCCGATGGCCGCGAACCGCTTGATCGAACGTCTCAGCGAGCGGCTGCGCCGCGCCAACGAACGCATTGTACGCCTGTCCGTGTCGATGCAGGACGGGCAGGCGTCGCCGGCAGAGTCGAACCGGGAAGACGACGGCGAACTCCTGTGACCCCAAAGAGAATGAACGTCGGTGCTGACAAATCACGCATGCCGAGCCTGTTCGTTTCTCACGGCGCGCCGACGCTCGCCATTGAAGACGGCCCCGCGCACCGGTTTCTCATAGAGTGCGGAACAAGACTCACAAAGCCGAAATCGATTCTGATGATCTCGGCGCATTTCGAGGCCCGGACGGCGGCCGTGACTACGGGACAGAATCCGGAAACTCTTTACGATTTTGGCGGTTTTCCGAAGACCCTGTACCAAATAACCTATCCGGCGCCGGGTGATCCGGCGCTTGCGGAAACGGTCGTCGAACTGCTGGGCGCCGGTGGTCTGCCGGTGCGTCGGGATCCGGCGCGGGGATTCGACCACGGCGCATGGGTGCCGCTGCTGCTGATGTTTCCCCTCGCCGATGTGCCGGTAGTTCAGCTCGCCATGGATTCGACTCGGGGACCGGAGTATCACTACCGCCTGGGGGAATTACTGCGTCCGCTGCGCGATCAGCGGGTGCTCATCGTCGCCTCGGGAGGTGCCACGCACAACCTGGCGATGTTTTGCCAGGCAAACCGCAATGACACGGCGCCGGAGTGGGTGCAGGCGTTCGGGGATTGGCTCGCCGAAGCCATAGAGAACAACCGTCGTGACGCACTGATCGATTATCGTAACAGAGCGCCGTACGCCGCGCGCAACCATCCGACGGAGGAGCATTATCTGCCGCTTCTGGTGGCATTGGGTGCGACCGACGAAGGTGAAGCGCATCTCAGAATTCACTCCAGCCACACTTACGGCGTCTTGCGAATGGATGCGTACGCCTTTGGTGAGACCGATCCCGAAAAATGGTCCCGAATGGACGATTAAAGACAACCGTCAGTTGTCGCAGAAAATTGAAATGACGAAGGCCGGCCACGTTAACGCAATCCGATTGAATGCCGCGTCAGCATCCGTCAGCGGAGTTTGCGTGATCGAGGGAGCAAGACGGTGAAGGCGCTGCCCTCCCCGGGCGCGCTGCGCACCGTTATGTCCCCACCGTGAGCCCGGACAAAAGCCAGAGCCAGGCTCAACCCCAAGCCGTTGCCGTATTCCGATCGGCTCCAGTCGCAGCGGTAGAAGCGCTGAAAGATGCGCGGTAGCTCCTCCGTCGATATGCCCGCGCCCGTATCGACGATCGACAGTTTGATCTGTTGCTCGGTGTTGGCGAGCGCGATGCTCACCTGCCCTCCGGCGGGTGTGTACTTGAGGGCGTTGTCCAGCAGATTTGCCGTCACCCGCTGCAGGCGCTGCAGGTCTCCTTGAAAACGGCAGTGCTCCGGCATGTCTGTAACCACCTTGATGTCCTTGTCTTCGGCGATCGTCTGAAACAGGTCGCAGGCGTCGTTGATGACATCGACGAGATCGACGTCGGTAATCTTCAGGTTCGCCGCGCCGGATTCCGCCTCGGCTATATCCAGCGTCGTGTTGATCATTTCCAGCAACCGATCGCATTCCTCCGTCGTGTCGCTCGCCAGTGTCTCCCATTCAGCTTCGCCACCGGCGCCGGCGAGCGCCATCTCGGCGGAGGCGCGAATGCGCGCCACGGGGCTGCGGAGATCGTGCGCCAGGTTGTCCGTCATCTCCCGCATCCCCAGAATCAGGGCCTGAATGCGATCCAGCATGGTGTTGAACGCTTGCGCCAAGCGGTCGAGTTCGTTTCCCCCGGATCCGGCGCTCACCCTCTGGTCGAGCGCCCCGTCGGCGATCTCGGTTGCGGTCCGGGTAACGTCCTCGACGCCGCGCAACGCCCGCCGCGCCATGAACCAGCCGATCGGAGCGCCCAATAGAATGACCACGGCGAGAACGACGACAAAGCCCTTGAGCAAGGCCTCGAGAAACTCCTCGTCGTCCTCCAGGGATTCGGCGATCTCCAACACCACACCCGGTCCAATCGCCCCATAGACGGCACGGACCCGGTGCTCGCGCTCGGGCAGGGTGAGGGTTTCGAGGACCGGATCACCGTCCTCACTCAGTGAAAGCAGCTCCGCGCGCGGTACGCCCACTCCTGACCAGGACGTCATGTCGGTGGCCGCGAACTCGCGCCCATCGGCCGTCCAGAGTCGGAGGAAGACCGCACTCGCCTCCTCACCCTGGGTCTCCAACGCCATCTCCGCCTTGACGCGTTCGACGCCGCCTTCCCGAAACAAGGCCGCAAACTCGTCGATGTCCTCCGCCAGGTCTTCGTCGCTGCGCTCCTGCACGATGGCCACCATCAATGCGTAGACGAGGGAAAACGCGAGCAGCGACGAAACGGCAAAGATCGTTCCGTACCAGATCGTCAAACGCAGCGCGAGCGTGTGACGCAGATCACGGAGTATCTTTAAGAACATAGCCCGTGCCTCGAATCGTATGAATCAGAGGCGTCTCGAACCCCTTGTCGATCTTGTCCCGCAGCCGGCAGATTCTCGACTCGACGACGTTCGTCTGCGGGTCGAAGTTGTAGTCCCAGACGTGCTCCATGATCATGGTTTTTGATACCACACGCCCAGCATTACGGGCGAGGTATTTGAGCAGGGAAAATTCCCGCGGCTGAAGTTCGATCTTCCTGCCCGCGCGCGTCACCGCGTGCCGGAGGAGGTCGATGGAGAGATCGCCCACGGTGATCCCCGAGGGCTCCGGCGTATCGCTGGCGCGCCGAATCAGCGCCTGGACACGCGCCAGCAGCTCGGAGAAGGCGAACGGTTTCGTCAAATAGTCGTCGCCGCCCGCCTGCAGCCCCTCGATACGCTCATCGATGGAGCGCCTGGCGCTCAAGATGATGACGGGCAGTTTAATGCGCCGCTGCCGCAATGCGTCGATGATGGAGAGGCCATCCAAACCGGGCAACATGATGTCCACGACGGCGACGTCGTAGGACGACGTCAGGGCCATCTGCAGCCCGGCCTTGCCCTCGCTTTCATGTTCGACCACGAAGCCCGCCTCCTTGAATCCCTTGCTCACGAAGGATGCGATCTTGAGGTCGTCTTCGATCAACAATAGACGCATATTGAGATACCTGGTGAGCACACCCGCTGTAGCTCATATACCACTCAATGCGTTCCGATAGCGAAGGCGGTGCCCGGTGCCGCACGGTGTATTCGTTCCCGGAAGGGGGCATCCGGGGTCGCCGAATTCACTTTAAAAGACTCGCCCAGCGCTGTCCACCGAATCGGAGTCGTTTGATCACTACATTGCCAAATGATCATGTTTTGATAATCGCCCGGTCATACCTGAATCATATTACGGTCAGGTCGGCGGGTTAATCTATTGGCGCTTCATACAACTCAACAAACCCAGGACCGCAGGAGGTAACAGCGATGAATCAACAATCACGCACGTTTCGTATGCTTTCGGGTATGGCGGGCGCCGCTCTCATGTTCAGCACCAACAGCATCGCCGGGGAGACGGAAGAGTTCGACGAGCGCCGTGTGCTCATCGAGATCAACGCCACGGACGGAGACGCCGGTTTCCACGCCCTCGTGGACGGCGACGCCTGGAAGGAGGTGAGACTAAATGGAGACAAGAAATTTTTCAACGCAAAAGCCTACAGGGCCTTACGTGAGCAAGGTCTGACTGAGATTTTTTTTGAGAGCGACGAACCACCGTGCGACGCAGCCGTAGCCGACGATCCCGATGATGTCGTAACGATTGGCGAAGTCCTCGAGCGCTTTCCGGCCGGACCGTATGACTTCTCCGGAAAGTCGATAGATCCCGGCAACAAACTAGCGGGCGGGACCATGCTGACGCACGCTCTTCCCGCCGCTCCCGACATCAGCGGGTTCGACGGTAGCCCCGGTGTCGATCCCGACAACGCCGTAATTTTCTGGGACCCGGGTACCGATTTGGGCAACTGCCCCGACGACGAACTCGTGGCGGACGGAGTTATTCCCGATCCTGCCAGCGTCACGGTTTTGTTCTGGGAGGTCGTGGTCGAACCGGACGCAGAAGATCTGCCAAGCCCGAAGCGAGTATTCAGCGTCCAGGTCCCGGCCGGCATGACTAGTGTGCAGGTCTCACCCGAATATCTGAACACATACCAAGCGGAAGGCGTAACCGAGTTCAAATTCGAAGTAGGCGCCGTGGAAGCGAGAATGATCGACGGCGAATCGACCAAGGGTAATCAGACTTTCTCCGAGGGGACTTTCGAAATTGCTGGGGACGAATGAAAACTGTGGATAGCGTTCTATCTAATGCAGTAGTTGTGAAACGCAGGGGATCCGGTCGCCTCGGCACAGGCTCGAACGGCCGAGGCGACCGGGTCCTCGTGCCCCACACGATACCAGGCAACGAGACCGGCGACATGATGATCTCCCTTGCCACTTGTCGAGTCTGGGCGGCCGCGGTTTTTCTGTCGCTCTTTAGTCACGCTGCGGCGCAGGAGACGATGCCGAACGCGTCGGGCGGCGCCGAGCTTGCGAAGGCCCGGCTCGGGGTCGAGGTTTTCGATGACCTCGTGACGGTGCGAGCACACGAAGTCAGAGTCAGCGATGTTCTGGAAGAACTCGCACTTCAAACCGATCTGGTCCTCGCCCCGGGCTCGTCGCTCGAAGATCACATCACTTTGGAACTGGATCGGCGCCCTCTCACAGATGTCCTGGCACACGTATTACGAGGCCGAAGTTTCCTGCTGTATCGACCTCCGAGCGCCTCGGTCCAAACCCAAGCTGCGACACCTGATGGCTCGCGCGTACTGTGGATCTTTGCGCAAGCACCGACCGGCGGCAACGACTCGGGAACTAGCGCTCCAGGCCCTCCGGCGATCGAGGTCCGACTGACGAACGCCGATGTCCGGGTAAGGCGCCAGGCGGTCAAGGACGCGCGAAAGCTTTCCGCGGAAGAGGGGTCGGGGCCCTTGATGCTGGCGTTGAACGACGATGCCGCCGAGGTGCGGCTGCAGGCGATATACGGCTTGGCGGATTTGGGCGGCCGAGAAGCGGTGCATGCCCTCGCCGCCGCGCTGGGAGACGCCAGCGCGGACTTGCGGGCAGAGGCGGCCCTTGCCCTGGGTGCTATCGGCAGCGACGCGGCGGTTACTTTCCTCGAGAAAACCCTGCATGACAACGAACGCGAGGTACGGGAATCGGTGATCGAGGCGCTCGCGGCGATCGGAAGCGAAGCGTCCAGCGCTGCGCTGGCGCCCGCGTTGCGCGACCCCGACGCCTCGCTGCGGCACGAGGCCGTCGAGGCGCTCGCGCATATCGGTGGAAAGGCGTCCATCGCATTGCTCGAGCAAGTGTTACACGCGGAGGACGACGACGTTCGGCGCGCCGCCCGCAGCGCCCTGGCGGAACTGTCGCCGTGACGGCCATCAATCCCCTTGTGTCTGCAGAACGCTAAAATAACGTCTCGCCGGGAGGTCGTTCAGTACGGGGCCTGGAGGCTCGAACGCCGACCGGAGCGCGCGCCAGGATCTTCCAGTGACGATCGAGAACGTTTAAGTAACTACAGCCAGACCGCACACGGACCAATCCACTGCGGTTCTGCATCGGACTGCCCCATCGATTTCATCATCGGCGGCTTTGTTCACGTTCTGTGATCGCCGCCCACGTAGCGTGGGCTAAACGAGTCCTGAACCAAAAGGAAGGCGGGTTCGAGAAACGGTATGCCGATAACTGGCTGAAAACGTGCAAACGTTGGGCGGCGTGGTGCCGGTCGTCATCGAACCGGTGAACGACCGCGGCGTATGTTTGAGAAGCGAACGTCTTGTCGCGGTCAGCGGTCGTTCTCTGAACGCCACTCATCTCCGATGACCGGATCTACGGCATCCTCGGCTTCATCCTCCCAGTCGTATCGCTTCTCCGGTGGACTGGGGTCGCGCGCTCGAAGCGCGATCGCGCACCCCATACCCATGATCGCGCCGAATATGTGGGACTCAAACGATACCCTGGGCTTGGTGGGCATCAGACCCCAGACCATACCGCCGTAGAGAAAGAACACCGATATGGCAATGGTTGCCGCCAGTCGATCGCGCCGAAGGATGCCCATTATGAAAAGAAAGAACATCATGCCGTAGTTGAGACCACTGGCTCCGATGTGGTAACTACTGCGGGCGAACAACCACACGCCGAGGCCGGAGCCCAGCCAGATCACGGGTACGGCGATCCGCGCCGAGCGCGGGTAAGCGTAGAGAAAGGCGATACCCAGGACAAACAACGGCACGGCATTGCTGAACACGTGCTCAAAAGAACTGTGAATCAGGGGACCCGCCAATACGCCAATAAGACCTTCCACTTCGCGGGGATATACGCCGAACTTCAGAAGCTTGAGATGGAAGGCGTAATCGACCCACCAGATCGTCCAAAGAAGCGTGACGAACCAGGCAGTGGCAGTCACGGAACGGCGCAGCCGAGATTTGTCGTTTCGAACATCCACCATGGCCTAGCTCCCGCACAAGAGAATATGCATTGGACATTGACGGCAATCAAGGCGTAACCGCCGGAATGCTGTTATAAGCGAAATTGAAATCGACTTCGTATCGAGGTTGAGGTATTTCTTGATCCGTAATACATGAATTTCTTTCATATAGGAGGAATTGATCATGTCGGATATCGAGCTCGTTGATGTCACCGTGCATTTCGACCCCGATCTCAGCAAACAAAAACGCGCCAATGTCGAGGACGCATTTCGCGCCCTGGATGGTGTAGTAAGCGTGCATATGCCGGACAATAAACCGCATCTGGCCGTCGTCGAGTACAACCCGGAAACTATCAATTCACAAACGATCCTTCAAACCGCCACCAGCAAGGGCGGGCATGCCGAGCTGGTCGGTCTGTAAGGCCGAATTGAAACGCGAACGCAGCGCGCCGCCGACACCGTAGTATGGGCCCGGCAGGCGGTCTTCACGCACGCCGCAGCGTGCGGAAAGGCGGCGTGGGTCCTGCGGCCGATCGCACGACTATGAGTCCGACTTCACAGCCTATCGATCTCGGCGACCTGGTTGAGTGGTTCGACCGCCGCTTCGCAAATAAGCTGGCGCAATCGCGAGCCGCTGACGGCATGTCGTTGTCTTTCATGGTGACCAAAGGCACGCTGGATTGGGCGTATCCTCAAGTGCCTGTAGAGCCCGCGGAATCGGCGTCTCTAAATCCGACACTCTCGTACTCGTTGAAGACAGAACCAGCACACCTAATGTCCAATCCAGCAAGATTCTGCTGGTATTGAAGATTCTGGTCGGCGGTTATAAACGTGCCGAAACGAGTCTCAGCCAGTCGCAATAGCTCACCGTTACTCAAACCGGCCCAGCCACACTCCGGCACTGTTTGTACATCGTGACCGGAAAACAGATGCTTGAGTGCGCGTGGTAGCGACTCGTCAAGCAGCAGCTTCATCCGTGCTACGGTTCACCGCTGCTTTTGCTAGTTCCAGGACCGCTATCGCCTGCTCACGCGTTAGCGTTGGAAACTGCTGAAGAAACTCGTCCTAGGTGTCACCGCCCTCCAGGAAATCCAGTAGAGTATTAACCGGCACACGCGTTCCGCGGAACACTCGCGTCCCGCCGAGCACGTCGGGAGAACTAGTGATTGGAGTAGGTTCGGCCATATCGAGATTCTACTCCTAATCTGCCTCAGTTCTAGTGAAACTCCCGGTTTGTGGGCACGCTAGCTAGTCGCTGCCCACTATGAGTCATTCAGCCGCCCATGGATTTTTCCAAGTTGGGATACGTTACATGTTGCACTGCACGAGACAGGAATCGGCCAAGACCCGGCCTTCTACATAAGAAGATACTCGCTTGTTGACGGTCCGGAATACACCACGTTACTGCCATCCATGATTTTGCAACTTGGTGATGCAACAGGTTTAAGGCGCACTTTCCTTCTGTGCCTGGAACGGACCTTCTTGAAGAACATCAGAACGGGTTTTACCGACGCAATACGCCAGTCGCTCATCGAACCTTTCAAGCATTCGGCCTATGTCCGACGAACGTCCGCAATGTAGGTGTCTATAACCTGTTAGGAAAGTCCGGTAATCTCCAGGCATGATTTCGCCGCTTGCAAACCGCACTTATAGCAGATTGTTCGCCGCCCAGGTTATCGCCTTGGTGGGCACGGGCCTTTCGACCATTGCGCTTGCCCTTTTAGCCTATGACCTGGCGGCCGGGAACGCCGGTGCTGTTCTGGGCACAGCATTGG